>JAHEAS010000311.1:1536-5225 GCA_024642645.1 Saprospirales bacterium
GGTGAATTTTTTTAAAAAAATGCGCTGCCATTCCAGTTCATTGATGTTGGTCCAAAAATGACTGGGAGAATCGAGTCCTGTCAACCCATCCCTGTAGTGGATGGATTCCCGAAAAACGGCAGTTTTTGCATGAAAAATATTTTGCCGAAAGTGCCAACTAAAATTGAGTGTTGTCCGAAACACTTTGTCTTTTTGATTGGCTTCGCTTCGATTTTGGGTAGTAGTGGGCGGTATTTCCCGGTAATTTTGTTGGAGCCATGTATGCCAGCCAAGCTGAATATTGGCAAAAGGCCGAAAATAGAACGCTTGTAACAGCCCTTTTTGCTGTTGGCTAGCGTTGGTTTGTTCTTTTTTAGGTAGTCCGGGAGCGGGTTGATAAAAGAAATTGTTAGTGGCTTTTTGGTAAAAAAAACGGGTAGCACTGGCCACTTTTTGATTGGCATAATTTGCGGTGGCCTGCCCATTCCAGTACCCGAAACTCCCGTTGACTGTGGCCAATTTTAACTGCCGCTTTATTCCAAAATCGGGCTTGTTTTCCATCGAAACCACCCCGCCAATGGCGCCGCTTCCCCAACTGGCGCTGTTGCCGCCATGTTGCAACGTGATTTCATCCGAGAAATGGACAGGTAAAAGCGACCAATCTAGCAGCCCAAGCATGGGGCTTTGTACTTGAAAGCCATTCCAGAGGACCGCAGTTTGGCTTGCACTGGATCCTCGGATAGAGGCCGTGGCGAGACTACCGCTTCCATAACTTTTTAGGTAAATTCCGGTCTGATTTTGCAAAAAATCGGCAACGCTGCTAGCACTAGATCCGGATAGGTCGCTTTCCGACCATTTCTCAATAAAACTCCCTGGTGGCTCATTGCGGAGCGAAGTGGCATTGACCTCAACGACTGGCAATTGGACAAGCGTGTCCTTTTGGGCCAATGTTGGCAATTGCGAAAGCAACACAAAAAGTAAGAATGGAACGCTGGTTTTTTCCAAAACTACCTGCCAATAGTGGGCAAAAAGGAGGGTAGGTTGGAAACGAGATTGGCGATAAAGCCTTGATTTTCAAGCCGATGGAGACGGATTGCTGCGTTTCTTCCCCGGCTTTTCCTCCGAAAGCCCGAATGAGAAAATACGCAACGGCAGGTCTTCTGGCTCGCTTCTTTTTTGACGCCTTCCCAGTTTTAAGTTTTGGGTTATTGAGTTACTGAGTTTTGAGTTGTGCAGGACAAAACTCAAAACTTAGTAACCCAAAACTTCACACAAGTGGCATTATGTCAAAAAAATCAATGAAGCATACAGCAGCGGGGACTGCTCCGGATTTTCACCGGATTCCCTTTTCAGATTTATGACATTGCCATAAATCACCGTAGCAGCGCAAAGGTAGAAAATAAGTTTACAGTTTGGCGTTTCGATATTTGGTAGCCAAGCTGTGGGCTGGCCGAACCTTCAGTTTGCTCAGCCAGCTATCAACCTCCCTGTCGCATGGCATCAACTGGGTCCATCCGGGCTGCTTGCATGGCGGGAATGACCCCTGCTAGAACGCCCACGATAATCGATAAGAACATGCCAAGGTCGAGGTATATGGGAAATGGCATCGTATTTTCAAGAGCTGCCAGCAAGGCGTAAACGAGTATTAATCCGAAAATGCCACCGAAAATGCACAGAATGACGGATTCGACAAGGAATTCGAGGAGAATGACACTGCTTTTGGCGCCCAATGCCTTTTTGATACCGATAAGGTTCGTGCGCTCTTTCACCGAAACGAACATGATATTGGCGACACTTACCATGCCTACAACGATAGCAAACATGCCGATAACAAGGCCTACCAAGTTCAGCACGCCAAATACATTACCCAGCAATTTTGCAATGATGGACATGGTATTGAGGGAAAAATTGTCCTCTTCCTTGGGCTTTAGGTGTCGTTCTTGACGGAGTGTCCCTGTAAGGTCATCTTTCACCTTTTCTATGTCAACGCCTTCGGCGGCCTTCACATTGAGGGATGCACCAAAGGGATTGTCGTTCTTGAGGTTAGCAATTTTCTTCCCCAATTCGTATGAAATGATGATACCGTTGTCGAAATCCATCACCTTGAGGAGGTCCTTGCCTGTGCGTTTGAAAACACCAATAACTTCCAAGTCCCTTCCGCTCATCCTGATTTTCTTGCCGATTGGCTCTACTGATCCGAACAATTCCTCCGCCACTTTTGAACCGATAATTGCTTTGTTTGCGCCAATATGGTATTCGCCCGGTGTGTAGTAGCGTCCCTTTTCAAATTCAGGTTTGAAGATTTCGTCCATGTCGTAGGTAACCGCAACGCAGAAGGCACCTTCGACCGAATTTGAGCGATATTTCAGGGTTTTCATGCCGATAAAAACATGCAGTGAGGCTGCACCAACTGTTTCGGCCTTTGTTTTAATTGCTTCAAAATCGTTGTAATCGATGTTGGGCCTACGCTGGTATTTCCAATAGTTTGTATGAGGGTCTTCGGTCCATGATACTTTGGAAACAAATACGACGTCATCTCCTACCCATCACGTTATCCTGCATAGAATTAACAGCCGCCTGAATGGCGATGATGCAAAAAATGCCGATAGTAATGCCCATTAGCGAAAGGAAACTGCGCAGTTTGTTGCCCGAAAGTTGGCTCCAAGCCTGCATGGCACTCTCTGAAAAAACCCGTAAAAAAATACGCATGGCGGAAGATTTTGGCAAAATAAGCGAAAAACAAGACCCGAAGTTGACATTTTGTTTCTCTAACTTTAAAACGATTCGATAAAAGGAAGGTTTTACTCCACCAAGGTTGACAAGGTGGGACTTGGTTCAAAATGTTCCCGCTATTTCTTTAACTGCCAAAGCATTTTGGGGCTTCCTGGTGGTTGCTCAAAATAGTAGGTTTTGTTGTTGGGAAGTAAGCTGAAAACGAGACCAGTCAAGAATCCTGTTGCGGCGGCGGTATTACTAATCCGCCGGTTTTTGCCATCCAAAAAAGGATTGATGACCAAAGATTGAATAGTTGTTACCAAAAGCAGTGTGTATCCAGTGTTCCTCAATGTCTCTCTTGATTTTGGAAAAACAGACACTGCTTTAAGTGAATTTAGTGGAATATTGGTGGGCACCACCGCTTTAGCTTCAAACCTGACATTGTGAAATTGATTGATGCCTCTCTCATCAACGAAAACCCTGTTGGACTCCAAAAGGTTAAGACTTGCATACCCTGCATCAATCGAGTCAAGAATTCCGGTATAGGTTATGTGGCAACAATTGCAGTCGTTATTGGCCGTTTGTGTGGGCATTTTTAGACCGATTTTCGTGTTAACCGGGATGTTTTTTGGTCTCTTTTTTCCAGCTACTGTTTCAATAGTGAGCTGCGCAAAAAGGAAGCTGGGCAACAAAAAGCTTAAAAATAAAAGGATGGTAATTACTTTCATGTAGCTTGAAATATTGGTTAATCGTTGTTGAAACACGCCGATATTGCGGCAGTTTCACAGATTTTTCAGGAAGTAGTTTCAATTTTTTTCATGGCTTTCTGGCTGTAAAAATCCTACTTTCGCAGCCCAAAGTTCAATATTATTCCCAGCAATGAAGCGAATTAACGCTACAGAAATTTTCCAACTTGAACCTGATAGGGTGCTGCTCGACGTGCGAACACCTGCCGAATACGCCCAAGGTCATGTGCCCGATGCACGAAACCTCCC
>JAHEAS010000003.1 GCA_024642645.1 Saprospirales bacterium
CGCTCAGACGCCATCATTTACCTCGGTTCGAATCTGTTTTTGCAGTAGTTTTTAGGTTTTCGGGGTTTGGCTGGAGTTGCACAATTGGGAAGGAGAAGCTAGAATAGTGGGAGAAATTTTTTGAATATTTCAAAGGCAGTTTGTATTGCTGTGCAAATCCTTCGAGGAAATTTCTCATCACATTCAGGTTTACATTTCGAGAGTTGGGTTTGAGGTAGAATCCAATATGGTCAATGCTGCCGTCCGCTCGCCAGAAGAAATGTATCCAAGCATTGATGCCTTTTGTGTCAAAATTAACTAGTGAGGCATAAGCTTCCATCTCCTTCATCATACCCATCAGCTTGCCGTAGGCTAGGTTCATGTCATCGTTGCAAACATCTAGCAGGGTTGTTTGCTCAGACATCATTTCCTCATAAAGTTTATCGTATTCGCCCAGAAGGAACACGGTGGGCATTTCCTGTTTCAATGGTAGAGGTATGGTTTTGGAACTACTTTGTGACCAAAGGTTTCCATTGCCACAACAAAAAATCAGACTAGATAGGATGGTTAATAACAAAAATCTCTTCATCATTTCAACAGCTTTAAGAATGTTTCAACAAAGCGGTGCCTAATATTTCACGAATAGATTTGTTGGAGGTAATTTGACCAAGGGGCGTTTCCGGAGAAGTAAATTCTGAAAAATGTGGAATGAAGTGAGTAAAACCTAAGTGTCCTACAAAACTACGGATAGAATCTGAGTTATTCATGCGTTCGTCTAAAATTAAGTCAACAAATTTCATAACACCTTATCTTGCAAGCTTTTACGGAACATCATTTGAGAAAACTATCTTTTGAAATATGATTATTGACGTTATCTTTTTGATTATTGCGGGGTGGGGCTTTTACCAAGGTTTTTCTAAAGGCATCATTAAAACGGTTTTTACCGTCTTTTCTATTGTGTTTGGGCTGATGGTAGCATTCAAGTTTTCACCTGCAGCTACCCGTTTCATAGAGACGGCTTTCCACTCTAACAGCCCGCTGAATTTTGCCGCCGGCTTTCTGTTGTCGTTCGTGCTCACGATGATTATCATTCGAATGGCATCGCAATTTTTAGAAAAAACACTTCAAGCTGCCAATATCAATGTCATCAACAAGTTTGCAGGCGGTATTCTATTGGGCTCACTTTACACACTGGTTTTCAGCTTGTTGCTTTGGTTTGGCGATCAAGCACACATTGTTACTGCCGAAAACTCCAACGGATCAATGACCTACGAACACCTCAAGGCTTTTCCCAGCAAGATGAAAGGCGTTTACGAGTTCATTAAGCCGGGATTCAAGGATTTTTGGAATGAATCGGTGCGGTTTATAGATCAAATGGAAGAGAAAAGCATGGAAAAAACGGAATCGCAGCCGACTATTTTTGACATTCCCGACGAAAACAACACGGAGAAAAAGCCTGATAAATAACCTACTTCTACCCAATAGGTTTGAATAACTTTGGACTAAAAATAAAGAATGTCATCTCCGCTTATTGAAGATTGGAAACGTAAAAAAGAAAAGTCTTCCACTGAAAATCGGGAAATCATCAAACGCCTGAGTCAAAAAAAAGGCAAGCAGCTCGATGTTTTGGCCGACCAAGTGCATGATGCTGTTTTCAAAAAAATAGATTGTTTGGATTGTGCTGGCTGTTGTACTGGCATCCCTCCAATTGTCACCAAAGCAGATGTCACTCGCATAAGCAAGGATTTCAACTTGAAGCCTGCCGATTTTGAGAGGCAGTACCTCACCGTTGACGAGGATGGAGACACTGTGATGAACGCCACGCCTTGTCCTTTTCTACTTAACGACAACAAATGCAGCATCTATGAAATCCGTCCGAAAGCCTGCCGCCAGTATCCCCACACCAACTACCTAGATTTTTCAAAAAATATGCGACTTCATGCACCAAATGCTGGCATTTGCCCAGCGGTTTTTCATATTCTTCGTGAGATTGAAAACCGAATCAGAAATTAGAAATTGCCTTCCACAACCATCCCATCTAAATTAGCTCAATTCTGCACCTATTTTCTCAAGTAACGCCTTAGTAAGTCGAATGCCTTCGTCCTCTGGCTTAGAACCTTCGAACTCAATTCCAATATAATCATTATAGCCGGCGTCCTTCACCACTTTCAGCATTTGGCGATAGTCGGTCTCCACGCAGTTGCCCTCGGCATCAAATTCATTGGTCTTGGCGCTGACGCCTTTTGCGAACGGCATCATCTGTCCAACGCCTTTGTACTTATCGTACTCGTCAATGCACTTGCCGTTCCAAGGGTCGCCGTCCTTGTTTTCCCGCTTGACACAGAAGTTGCCAAAGTCCGGCAGGCAACCGACATTAGGTTTGTTGATTTGTTTCATCACTCCAGAAAGCCAATCGCCGTTTGAAGAGAAACCACCGTGGTTTTCGACGATGACGTTGATGCCAGCTTTTGCGCCGTACTCGCCCAATTTGCCCAGTCCTTCCACGGCAGCTTTTGCAGCTTCTGCTGCGTCTGGGTTGCTGCTAAATGCGTTCACACGAATGCTTTTACAGCCGAGTGTAGCGGCGGCATCCACCCATTTCTTGTGGTTTTCAATGGCCTCGTTCAGTTTTTTCTTGTCGGTTTCGGCCATGCCGCCCTCGCCGTCAATCATGATAAGGTTTTGGAAAATCCCATTGTCGGCAGCCCGTTTGTTCAGCTCCGCAAGGTAGGCAGCGTCCTTGGCCTTGTCCTTGAACATCTGGTTGACGTACTCGATGGCCTCGATGCCGTACTTGTTGCGGGCGGTGGCGGCGAAGTCCAAATTGTCGAGTTTTTTGTCGTCGAAAATGGTCTTGTGCAGCGACCATTCGGCCAGTGAAATCTTGAAAAATAGCGGTTTATTTGCATTGGCTGCCGCTGCCGCTGCAAGCGAATCGGCGGTCGTGCTGGGGACGTCACCGGTTTTGCCGGAATTTGGGCCGCAGCCATAAGAATAAAGCGCTCCCGCACCAATGGCCATCCCGGCGTATTTCAGGAAGTTTCTTCTTGAATCTTTCATTTTGTTGAAATGTTAGGTGGTAAAACAACTGGTTTAGAGTGGATTGCCAAAGGTAGTAGAAAGTCTGAAATTTCAAATTTTAGCAAAATTTCTTTTAAAAATTGGACGCTGAATCCCGTTCAACCCTTTTTTGACAAATTCAACCTTCGGTTTTCTTGTTGCCACAATGCGATTGGAGCGATAATTGACTTCCGATGTTCTAGGTTCGCCAAATGGGATATGGAGATTTTGCTTAATTGCGAACATTTATTCCCAAAAAAACATTGTGTATTTTTGTATATTGAGCTGAGGGTCTTTACATTTGTCAGTAGTTATTTGTAATTGCTCCACAAGTCACCAGACACCTAAACAACGAAAATCAACAACCCTTTTAAAACCACGCTTCACTTAGATTTTTAAACTGAGGAATTTTTTTTCGGCGGTTTTCCAATCGGTTGCAAGATATCCTTGTATCGCTTTGTATAAGTACGGTCTAAGATGGTTTTTATTTTTGACCAACAGAACTCGAATTATTTGAGGAACAACCGCCTGCCTTTTTGGAATATTGAATATCTATTGCCACCAAGCATTTTTCAAAATAGACCAAGATGAAACAGCACTCCCCTTTATTTAAGTCAAACCCATTTTCTTCCAGACTAGAGAAGAAAGCGCCTTTCTTTGATTCTCAACCTTTTTTTAGAATTGCAAAATCTGGTGCAAACGAAAACATCCAACTAAAATGGTTCGCTCCAGATTCCAAAAACATTTTTCTGCTTGCGATGAAAGGTATTGACGTACAAATGGCTAAAGAAATCGTGCTGCTCATAAAATCGAAAGCGAGACTTAATACCAAAGAAGCAGAGGCAGGGTCACTTGATGAAATGATGAATGTCGTGACTGAATTCATTGAGAGTGACACTTACTCCCATTCTGATTTTGTGGGTATTGGGGAAAAGCCGACCGAAATTTCAAAGCCAACAGAACAGCCAGTTTTTTTGGAAGCTATTAACGAAAAAATTGAAGAAAATCTCTCAAACGAAGATTTCAGGGGCAGCGATTTAGCGAGGCTTCTTTGCTGCTGCGAAATGCAGCTTTACCGCAAAATTAAGCAGCTTTCCAACCTGTCACCAGCCAATTATATCCGTAGGTACCGCCTTCGTCGCAGCCTCGGGAGCCTGCAAGTGACTGATATCCCTATTTCACAGATTTGTTTCAACGTTGGCTTTCGTTCATTGGAATATTTCAGCCGCAGTTTCAAAAAAGAGTTTGGGGTTTGCCCATCAGCCTTCCGTTCGGGCCAAAATGTTGAAATAGTTCAAGCGAATGTTTGATTAGGTCAAATCGCACCCCTTTGTTTGGGTGTATTTTTGAGCCCGACCTAAACACCTAACCCCTCAGGTTAGTACCCAAATACCCGGAAATGATAATCCATGCACTTCAAATTCTCCGAAAGGAACTGGAGGAATTTCTAAAGCCAGTTGCTGCTAACGATGACCGTTTAGTAGAGTTGGGCAATGTGGCTCCGCTGGACAAAATGCAGGGTGAAGCCATCGGGAACGATTCCAACAAAGTGCTCATCACTTTGATAAATGTTCGGGAAGAAAAGACACTGAAAAATGGTCCGTTCAGCCGTCGGAATGATGCTACGCTACGAACAGAGTACTTTAATCCGCCAGTATTTCTGAACCTACACGTATTAATAAGTGCAAATCAGATAAGCTATGTGAATGCCTTGATTTACCTGTCAAGGATAGCCGCTTTTTTCCAATCTAAAAATGTCTTCACACATTTGAACTCAGTGGAGGTTTCCGATTCGGATGTACCTGCCACGGAGCAGATGGAGACTTTTAAGATAATCCTGGACCTCTACTCTCCGTCTTTTGAAGAGTTGAACCATATCTGGGGAACACTTGGGGGCAAACAGGTGCCTTCGCTTGTTTACGCCCTGCGGCTTGTCGAAATCAGCCCACGCAAATTGAACGCTACTGGCGGGTTGGTGGAAGAGGTGATACTCAATGTTCATGAAAAAAACGCCAATTGAGCCATGCCAAGCGGAGATGTCATACAATCAAAATATCCAGTGCTCTTCCAGGTGAAGGTGCTTCATCACTATTTTCTGGATAAAAGCAAAACGTTGTTTGATAACTTATCGGCACAAGAAAAAATCAGGGTATTGGCAGAATACGACGTTCGGAACCTGCTGAAGATAGCACCAACGCCCAGCACGCAACAAATCCTTGAAGGTCAAAATTTGCTTTTTAAACCACATGGGCAAGGCTTTGCAGTGCTTTGTCAAGCAGATGGCAACGGTGTGGTTGGTGGAGGAAAAAAACCGAAAGCAGGGGAGAGGCTTCGATTTTGGGTAAAACTTGTGGACCCATATTTTATGCAGTACTCCGCAGGTTTTTTGGAAAACGAAAAAGTAAGGATTGAAAAATCAATGGATGGGAAAAGCCCTGACACTTTTTTCAAACATGTTTATCATCTTAAAAATGATGTAGCGGGGCAAAGCAATTCACTTTGCGCAATGCCAGCCAACTATGAACTTCCAAGTGAATACGTCCCTGAATCTATCGTCCAACATGACGCAAATTTGGACGGGAACATGGAATTCTATATTGCCCAAAGGGCTATTGCCACCAACACACCACCGACCGTAGGGATTAACCTAGATTGGTTGAAACTGGAACAAATAGCGCCTTTGAACAGCAATGTCCGGTACGTCACGCAAACTGATTTGAAGGAGCTGGAGCTGGCCGACGACATCCCACAGGACAGTTTCGCTTTGATTGAAATCGAGGCAAGCGCTGGAGCTGGAGCAACACATTTGTACAATAATTCCAACGAACTAAACGCTCCAACTTTCGAGGTCAGGTTCAAAAACAGGCTGACTTGGTGGCGTCACAGCTTACCACCTTGGGTGGAGGGGTCGTTGACCAGCATCACCCAAGCCGAAATACGACCACTGACCCTTCGTGGGAAACAGAAAATTGACCTGATATTTCAGATTTCAGACGGCAATGTTGGCAATGTGCCGTTGGAAAAAAAAGGGGTTGACGTGCCTTCGAAGCGAACGCCTGTTTTACCCGAAACTACGAACAATGGAAGCGTGAAACGCTTGTTGTCAGATATCTACATTTAAATTTAATAACCATTTAAACTCACCAACATGGCATTCGATTATAAGACCCCCGGTGTTTATGTGGAGGAAATTTCCAAATTTCCGCCCTCGATTGCAGCCGTTGAGACGGCTATCCCCGCTTTCATCGGGTACACGGAGAAAGCCCAAAAAGTATCCCCTGGCGACCGTTTGAACAAGCCGACAAAAATTGGTTCTATTGCCGAATATGCGGAAATCTTCGGAGGCGGGGCAAAGCCAACCGTTGGCAATGTGACGCTAGACGATTTCAATAATTTCAAGTCTGCAACTTTGGCCAACCAATTTTACCTCTATGACAGCCTCCGGCTGTTCTATGCCAATGGCGGGGGAGATTGTTATATTGTTTCAGTAGCGACTTACGACATTGCTGCCTTCACAGCCAGCGAGTTCACAGACCCCGGTAAGGGCATCATGGCTTTGGAAACGGTGGACGAGCCAACCATTTTGGTGTGCCCTGACAACTCTCTTTTGACCACAGGTAATCATTTTTATGATGTTTATCAAGAAGCCCTAAAACAATGCGGAAACCTGATGGATAGGGTCGGGCTTTTTGACGTCAAGGAAAATGATGCGCTGGGTGCTGACTTCAGGTCAGGAATTGGCATCAACAACCTGCGCTACGGTTCCGTTTACTCACCGTGGTTAGTGGTGAATATGCCTAAAAATATCCGCTATCGGGATTTTAGAACTGTTATTTTCAGGGAAACAGTAGCTACTACGCTGGCTAGCCTTACCACAGATGCAGCGATTCAAGCTCAGATTGCTAGCTTCGAACAAGTGATAACCGATGGAGACTTGATTACTGCCGCAACCACCTTGTTGAAGGGTGGTTCTCCCTCTTTCCGACAGCATTTCGATGCATTGGATACCGCTTATAAAGCAGCAAAAACTACTTCCAACGCTCAAAACTTGGTCAATTACCTATTTGATTTTGCTCGCCAATTGGAAATACTTATTGGAGAAGCAGGTGGCTTCTTGACCAATGCCGGGTTCAAAGCAGATATGATAGCGTTGGTGACTTCCACCTGGAAGGGGATTTACAACACATTAATCAGCCACGACAAGGAAATGGCAACCAAAATTGGCTCCTATTCGGCCCGTTTTAGTTTGCTTCCTGTTCCTTCAAATCCAGCATGGGGAGGAATCTTTTCAGGCTCAGCACCAGCAGATTCCAGCGTCATCACACTTCCCAATACTGACCCCATCGCAGCCAGGCTGGACCAGATTATGCCATCTATTCGTACCATTTTTGAGAGCATAAATGCTACTTGGCTAGGAAGCGTAGCTGGAGCTATATCAAAACTGGAAAACGACAAGCACAACGGGCTGCTCCAATCTTCTTCAATTTACAAGACTATTATTACCGGCATACAGAACACCAATACGAGTATGCCACCATCAGGAGCAGTGGCTGGTATTTATGCATTTGTTGACCGCACGAGAGGCGTCTGGAAAGCACCTGCAAATGTCAGCTTGAGCAATGTGATAGGGCCAAAAGATACCTTCACTTCCTCCCAACTGGATGCACTTAATGTGGATGTAAACGCAGGCAAGTCAGTCAATGCTATCCGTTCGTTCACAGGCAAAGGCACCTTGATTTTTGGTGCCAGGACGCTGGCTGGCAACGACAATGAATGGCGCTACATCTCCGTCCGCCGCTTTTTTAACATGGTGGAAGAATCCACGAAAAAGGCAACAGAGCAGTTTGTCTTCGAGCCGAATGATGCGAACACCTGGATTAAAGTGCAGGCCATGATTGAAAATTTCCTCAATTCACTTTGGCGGGTCGGTGCATTGCAGGGCGCAAAGCCTGAACATGCCTACTACGTGGCGGTAGGTTTGGGTAAAACCATGACGCCGCTCGACATTCTCGAAGGTCGGATGATTATCGAAATCGGGATGGCTGCGGTTCGTCCTGCCGAGTTTATCATCCTGCGTTTTTCCCACAAAATGGCAGAGTCTTAAAAAGTAGATTAGGTTGATAAAGGTTGATGAAGTTGATATCAACCCTTATCAACTTCATCAACCTTTATCAACAATTTAAAATCAAAAATCATGGCTGAATATCCGCTTCCCAAGTTTCACTTCCAGGTTGACTGGGGTGGTGCAAAAATCAGTTTCACGGAGGTCACTGGCCTGACGATGGAGCAAGAAATCATTGAATACCGCCACAGCGACAGCAAGGCATTTTCCAAAATTAAAATGCCGGGCTTGCGCAAATACAGCAACATCACCATGAAGCGAGGCACCTTCCAGGGCGATTTCGACTACTACAACTGGCTCAGTGAAATCCAAACTGATCGGGCCAACACCCGTCGGGACGTGGTTATCAGGCTGCTCAATGAGTCGCACGAACCCGTGGCTGCTTGGAAAGCCGAGCGTTGCTTCCCTGTCAAGGTACAGGCCAGTGACCTCAAATCCGACGGCAACGAGGTGGCTATCGAGTCTATTGAAGTGGCCATAGAAAGCCTTAGCCTCGTCAGGTAAAGAGGATTGAGGGATTGAAGGTGAAAAGGATTGAATTAACCAGTCTCCCAAGCCTTCAATCCTGTATTCCTTCAATCCGTGAATCCTTCAAAAATGATCACCAACTATCCACCAGTCAGCTTTTACTTCCGGGTCGAGTTTGGTATCAGCAGTAACACCAACGACGCTCGTTTCCAATCGGTCTCTGGTCTAACGGTCGAGTACGACATGGAGACTTTTAAGGAGGGGGGTGAAAATCGATTTGAACACAAGCTCCCCGTGCGGACGAAATACACTGACCTCGTGCTGAAGCGGGGCCTATTGACCGATTCCGCTGTGGTGGACTGGTGTTTCAAGGCGTTCCGTGATAGGGAGTTCCAACCGACCGATGTGACTGTGAAGTTGCTTAACGAAAATGGCGACCCACTGAAGACTTGGAAAGTCGTTCAGGCTTGGCCTAAAAAATGGACCATCAGCGATTTCAATTCGACGGCAAACGAGGTAGCTGTCGAGACCTTGGAGCTGAGTTACCGTTATTTTGAGGTCGTTTGAAACGGCCTTTTTTACCTTAAAATAAAAAATAATGCCGCTGGAAATCAGGGAATTGGTCATTAAAGTCAAAGTCAATGAAGGTGGCAATGCGAATGCTCCACAGGGTGGTCAAGTAGGCGAGGGAGGTGAGGATAAAAAAGCCATCATCAATGAATGCTTGGAGCAGGTCATGGATATTTTACAAAAGAAAAAAGAACGTTAAATAATTTGTAACCAAAAACGCAAAACGCACTTCCCATGCCGAACGGAGAACTCGAAAAGATGATGATTTTCGCCTACGGCGATGCTGAAGCCTTGGAGAAAGGTGGGAAGCAACTGGATGGTTCACCCATCAAAGTCCTTATAAACCCCGAGTCGTTCACGGTGGAATACAAACTGAAGTTCTCACAGGACGACCAGGGCCAGGGCACCAGTGGGCGGCAGTTAAAATACGAGTACACTGAGCCGGAGGAAATGAACTTCGAGTTCCTTTTTGACAATACCGGAATCATTGATGGAAAGCCAAAGGAACACATCGCCGATGATATTACCGCATTCAAAAAACTACTGACGGAGTACAAGGGTGAGTCCCATGAGCCGCCGCACATTAAGCTGGCTTGGGGCACATCGTTCCTTTTCAAGGGCAGGCTTAAACAATTGAACATCAACTACAAGCTCTTTTCGGCAGATGGTCAACCGCTCAGGGCTGTGGCAAGAGCCGTTTTCAAACAAAGCATCGAAGAAGAAAAACGGGCTGCTACCGAAAACAACAGTTCGCCCGACCTGACGCACATCCGTAAGGTGAAGGCTGGCGACACGCTACCGCTGCTATGCTTCGATATTTATGGCGAGGCAGGACGGTATCTACAGGTGGCTGAGGTCAACGGCCTATCCAATTTCAGAGAACTTAAACCGGGTATGGAAGTCTTTTTCCCTCCCATCAAATAAAGCAGACATCGGCCAATAGCCAGATTTTGCCAGTAAAACAACGATAGAAAATGCCTTCATCCACTTCCACTGCGGTTAATTACAATGTTGTGACGATGAAAATTCGGAGCAATGGCAGCGACTTGCCCGACACCTGTCAGGTGGTTGGAGTGGTAGTGAATACCGAATTTAACCGAATCCCTACTGCCAGGATTGTACTGCTGGACGGTGAGGCAGCGAGCCAGGATTTTTCCGTTAGCAACAGTGATGAGCTGGTGCCGGGAGCGGAAATCGAAATCCGTTTGGGCTACGATGCGCAGGAGGAAAGCGTGTTCAAAGGGCTGATAATCAGCCAAAACCTAAAGGTGCGTCGCAATGGCAGCTACCTTACTATCGAATGCAAGGACAAGGCAGTGAAAGCGACACTCGACCGCAAGTTCAAGTATTTCAGGGAAGTGAAGGACAGTGATGTGATGGAAGAACTCATCGGAGCACACGGGCTGCAGGCGGATGTGGAAGCCACCAGTGTTGACCATAAGGAGTTAGTTCAGTTCGATGCCACCGACTGGGATTTTCTAATGACCCGAACCGATGCCAACGCTATGTTTTGCACCGTGAAGGATGGAACATTAAAAATAGCCAAACTGGACCTAAGTCAATCTCCCGTTCTCTCCCTCACTTTTGGAAATAACATCCTCGAATTTGATGCGGAGATGGATGCCCGTAACCAATACAAGGCTGTGAAAGCCACCGCTTGGGATCCCGCCAATCAAGAGCTTGTCGAATCCGAGGCGAGTGAGCCGACCACTACTAACAACGGAAACTTATCTGCTTCCGACCTAGCCGATGCTATGGAAGTGGAAAGTTTTACCCTCAGCCACACTGGCCGCCTCGCTTCGCCGGAACTGCAAAGCTGGGCAGATGCCAAGCTGCTTCGTCAGCGTGTGGCCAAAATCTGTGGAAGGGTAACTTGTCAAGGTTTTGCTGGAGTAAAACCAGGCGATATCATCGAGTTACAGGGCGTAGGTGAGCGCTTCAATGGCAATGTTATCGTCTCTGCCGTTCGGCAACAGGTGGGCGATGGCAATTGGGAAACTGACATTCAGTTTGGGGTGAAACCGGACTGGTTTTCAACGACTTACGACCTACAACAACCCAGTGCTGGGGGCTTGCTTCCACCCATCAGCGGACTTCAAATCGGCACCGTCACCACACTGGAAGGCGACCCGGATGGAGAAGACCGCATCCAAGTACGGCTACCTATCATTAGCAAAGACGACGAGGGCATTTGGGCCCGCATTGCTACACTGGATGCAGGTGAAAATCGGGGCACTTTTTTTCGGCCTGAAATCGGCGACGAGGTCATCGTTGGCTTTTTAAACAACGACCCCCGTCACCCTATCGTGCTGGGAATGTGCCACAGCAGTGCCAAGCCCGCTCCCGAACCACCCTCCGATGACAACCATAAAAAGGGCTATGTGACGAGGAGCGAAATGAAAATGCTTTTTGATGATGATAAAAAAATCTTCTCCATCGAAACACCCAGTGGCAACAAGTTGGAGTTGAGCGAAGATGAAAGCGGCATCAAGATGGAGGACGAAAACGGCAATAAAATCGTGCTCAACAGCGATGGCATTTTGATAGAAAGTGCAAAAGACATCATACTCAAAGCCGCTGGCGACTTGAAAGCTGAAGGGGTTAGTGTGGAAGTAAAGGCCCAAACCGATTTTAAGGCTGAAGCCAGTGTCAGTGCTACTTTGAAAGGTAGTGCCACCGTCACCGTCGAAAGTGGTGGGCAAGCAGTCCTGAAAGGCGGAATCGTTCAAATCAATTAACCCATTAACCCAATATCTCAATTATGCCACCAGCAGCCAGAGTCACCGACCTCATCATCAGCGTAGCCACCCAAGGTGCGCCAATGCCAATTATTCCACCGGGTGCTCCGACTGTGCTCATAGCAGGGATGCCTGCCGCCCGTTTGGGTGATTCTTGTGGCCTTGATGCAATTGTGATGGGCTCCGCAACGGTGTTAATTGGCGGAATGCCCGCCGCCCGGATTGCTGACCCGACAGCGGCAGGAGGCATTGTAATGCCACCGGGTGCACCGACCGTGATAATTGGGGGATGATTTTTTGATAAAATAAATGACATGAACCAACAGCAGCAAACAAATTTTCTCGGTCGTGGATGGAGCTTCCCACCCACTTTTGATGTCAATGCCGGCTCGGTGAAAATGCTGGAGCGGGAAGACGATATTCGTTCCAGCCTGGAAATCTTACTGGCCACCTCTCTCGGTGAACGGGTGATGCTGCCCGGCTACGGCTGCAATTTAGAGGAACTGCTGTTTGAGAACTTGAACACCACGACGAAGACAATCATAGCGGATAAAATCCAGTCGGCCATCCTATACCACGAACCTCGGATTGATGCAGAGAAAATCTCACTGAACACTGTGCAGGAACTGGAAGGTGTTGTGCTGATTGAGGTGAATTACCGGGTTCGTAGCACGAATTCTCGCTTCAATTTCGTCTTCCCCTTCTATCGGGAAGAAGGGACAGATGTGAACTTGGTGGCCACATTGACGGCCTTGACATAAGCAAGTTGATAAGGGTTGATAAAAGTTGATGAAAGTTAAAACTGGCCCCTGCTCCCATCAACCTTTATCAACCCTGACCAACCCTTATCAACCATAAAAAATGAGCAACTGCGCCGACATATTGAACCCAAAAAGAATTGACCGGGAAGGCACCAGCCGCACCGAACGGATGCAGAATGCCCTTCACCCCGACTTTGTGAAACTGGTCGAACAAGGTCCAGCAGACTGGATGGTGTTTGCGAAGCGTCTGGCCAGCCACCTCCATTTTTTTGATTCGAATAATGTAAGTGCAGGTAATTGGGAGCCATTTTTTTCAAAAGACCCTTCCGTTTTGCTGGCCATCGCTGCTGTGCAGCGGGTTGATTTTTACAAACAAAATATCCAGTCCTACCTCAAATACCTGCTCGACAGCGACAACGAAGCCAACGACGCCGAGTTGAAAAAACAATTCGGGTTCATCTTTGATGCTGTTGGGACCCTGGCCACTCAACTCGATTTTTTGCATGCAGCGTTACCAGGTGAAATTGGGTTAAAAAATGTATTGAAAAATCTCATTCGGTCGCAGTTGGCTGAGCCCTTCGAGCGCTTGAATCTGCACTATGTCGCAGCAGGCACGGCTAATTTGATTGACCTTTTGCCGCTGCCGCAATGGAGCATCCTCGGTAGTGACATCGTTGGTTTTGATGAAACAAACAATAGGGAATTCGGCGATGATTGGGACAGCGGAACCGACTGGACGGGCTTTGATGCAGCCGCTATTTTGGGCGACGCTGCTGGTTCGGTCTTCGAGCGCCTGAATTTTGCCGCAGGCCACAACCTTTTTGCAGATATCCTTGACCAGTTCCTGAAAGTGTATGCAAGGGTGGTTGGCGAAGCAAAAACCAGCCTCGAAAAAACGCTCACCGAACTGGACAGCCACGAGCCGCATTACGCACTTTATCTTGCCTTCCTTAGGCTGCTGGAATACGCTCGTGACCATGCCAACACATTGACGGCGAGGCATTTAGATTTCTACTACAAGGAAGTTTTACAACTAAAAAAACGTCCCGCTGAACCAAACCAATCACACCTCGTCTTTGAATTGGCGAAGCACAAAGACAGTCACCTCATCCAATCGGGAACGGCTTTTAAGGCAGGCAAGGACAGTGCAGGCAAACCTGTAGAATACCGCCTCGCCGATGATTTTGTGGCCAATAAAGCGAGCGTGGCAAGGCTCCAATCGCTGCACCATTCCACCCAGCTTTTTGCTTTTCCCATCTCCAACTCGAAGGATGGTCGGGGCGCAGAGCTCGACAGCAGGGACGGCCAATGGGATGCCTTTGTTCGTACAGGTACTGACTTGGATTTGGCCGTTGTTGGCTTCGCAATTTCGTCGCATTTCCTCTACCTTCGGGAAGGCCAGCGTCGCATCCGCCTGCGGCTGAAGGCGGGTGTTTTGCCTCAGAAGAGTCTGACAAAACTGGCATTCTGCCAAGCCTTTGATTACTACTTGACCGGTGAAAAAGGCTGGGTGAAAGCCACGCTCGACACGGCTAAAATTCCGGCGGGAAACTTGACAAGCGATATTCAAATCCCGCTGCTGCTCGATGGCGGACAGCCATCCATCGTGCCATTGTTGGCGAAGCCACACGGCAGCCAATTGCCCGAAGGGCTACCAACTTTGAAAGCCGTTTTGCGGCAGGACGGCAGCGCACTGGTGAGCGTGAAAAACTTGCAGGATATGGCCATTTCGCCAGTGCAAAGTGGCGTGGACGTGGTTGTTGGTTATGACAATTTTGACAGCAACACACCCAATGGTGAGGGGCTAAAAGACCTGCAAATCGTATCGAAACTGGGCACATTAAAACCTGACAAACCTTTCCTGCCGTTCGGACCACAACCCGAAAAAGGCGATGCCCTCGTCATCGGTAGCGACGAAGCATTGCAAAAGGCAGGAGTTTCTATGCAGTTTCAGGTGCGCTGGAAGGGGTTGCCTGATTGGCGGGGCGACCTAGACTATGATTGGGTGAACGAGTTTACCCCCCGCCTCAACTTGCTTACACTTAAAAACGGTGCTTGGGAGGATGCTGGCGCAACAGATGACGACGGCCTGCCGGGCCTCAAAGTTTTCAACGAAGACATGTTTCCGAAGGCAGAATTTACCTTCCCACCGAAGCGGTTTTCACTGTTGACTGGACAATCAACCGAACCACATTTTGACCAACGTAGCTACGGTGTTGGTAGTCGAAACGGGTACTTCAAGATGGAACTGCTGGACGATTTTGGGCACAAGTTGTACCAGATGACACTGCCTCGATACCTGATGAGGGTGGCGTTGAAAGAGACTTTGGAGACAGACAGGGGAAAGCTGCGTGATGCTGTTTACAAACTTGAAAATGGTCGCTACGTACCTAAAAATATCTTCACTTTCACCCAAGATTTCGTTGAGAATTTTTCGAAAGCGATGCCCACGCCGCCGTACACCCCGGAGATGGAATCACTAACCATGAGCTACATGGCCACGGTCAGTTTGGCCGATTCCACTACGCGTTTTTACCAAATCACGCCGTTCGGTTACTGCCAAACGGAAAACCAAAAAGCTGCCAGTTTGCCACCGCTGAAAGGCTGGCCAAACCAAGGTGAACTGCTCATCGGTATCGAAAATCTACAGCCACCGCAGAATTTATCGCTGCTTTTTCAGCTTGCCGAAGGCAGTGCCGACCCGACCGTTTTGAAGCCTGAAAAACACTTAGTCTGGAGTTACTTTAGCGGCAACGAGTGGAAGGATTTCACCACCGCCGAGTTCAGCGACCAAACAGGGCAGTTGACCCGCTCTGGCATTGTTCGATTTTCAGTTCCAAAGGAAGCGACTAAAAACGACAGCCGCATCTTGCCGAAGGGTGTTCACTGGATTCGGATGTCGCTCACGGAGAAGCCGGAGGCCATCTGCAAAATCATCAGCATCACGGCGCAAGCTGCGTTGGCCACTTTTGAGGATGCTGGCAACGCCGCCGATTTTTTGGCTGCGCAAATGCCCGCAGGTACCATCGCAAAGTTCGTCGTACCGGATGCGGCAGTGAAAAAACTGACGCAACCCTACGCTACTTTTGGAGGTCGGCAAGTGGAGGCTGAGGACAATTTTTATACCCGTGTGAGCGAACGGCTGCGACACAAGCAGCGGGCCATCACGGTCTGGGACTACGAACACTTGATTTTAGAGGCGTTCCCGCAAATTTTTAAGGTGAAATGCCTGAACCACACCCGCTTTGAACCCGCCGAAACAGGCAAGGAAAAAATCTACAACGAATTGGCGCCCGGACATGTCACAGTGGCCACGATACCCGACCTGCTGAACCGTAACGCCATTGACCCACTGCGGCCCTACACCAACCTCGGCGACCTGGAACTCATCAAGGCTTTTTTGCAAAAACACGTGTCCTGCTTCGTGCAACTGCACCTGCACAACCCAGTTTACGAGGAGGTTCGGGTGAAATTTCGGGTGAAATTCTACCCTGGCGTGGACGAGACTTTCTACAGGGAGCTTTTGCAAAAAACCATCGTGCAGTACCTCGCACCTTGGGCTTTTGGTGATAGCCGAGACATTCGGTTTGGTGGCAAAATTTACAAATCGGCGCTGATTGACCTCGTGGAGGAGCAGCCCTACGTGGACTTCGTGACGGAGTTCCAGCTTTTCCATGAATCCAGCGGCGAGGATAGGGAAGAGGTACAGGCATCGGTGGCACTGGCCGTGCTGACGCCAGCACCAGCACAAGAACAGGACGTGACTGTGATTGGTGAAAAAACACTTGCAGCAGCAACTGATACTTGTCGGTGTTGATTGTAAAATCAACCATTGTCGTAACTGTTCAGCAAGGAGGTGACATCTTTTTTCGCTACTATGATTTGGCTAATTAGGCATGCATTTGCAGCGAAAAAAGGTGTCATCTCTCGGCTACCGCATCAAGATGACACCTTTTTCCCTTCTGAGTTTTCTATGAAATTGAAAAAATAGAACAGGGAAAAAGATGTCACCTTAATGCTGAACAGTTAGCAATTGTCAAAAAAAAACAGATTCTGTCAAAGCAGCAATACATGTCAAACCAAGTCCTCATAGCAAATCAACCAAGCTTCCAGCACAGCGAAGACTACTACTTCCTGCGGCGAAAGGGTATTGAGTTCATCGAGCAGATGGGCAGCCTGAACTGGACAGACTATAACTCGCACGACCCCGGTATCACCATCCTCGAAGCGCTTTGCTACGCCATTACAGACCTTGGGTTCCGTACGGGCTGGGATATCAAAGACCTGTTGGCTTGCCCTCCTGAAACCTCCTGTAATTCCGACTTGCAAGCCTTTTTTACGGCCCGCAACGTGCTGACAACCAATCCATTAACCATCAATGACTACCGTCGACTACTAGTGGATTTGGAGCCTATCAGAAATGCTTGGCTGGTCTGCCGGAGCTGCGCTTGCGAGGTGGGACTGTATGGTGATTGCAAGGAAAGCAAGCTCGTTTACCATCACCCTGTCAAGCAGGACAAAGTGGTGAAAGTGACGCCCCGTGGCACCTATGATGTGATGTTGGAATTGGAAAACGACCCCAAGCTTGGTGACCTGAACAACCGGAAAATCCGCCATCAGTTTACCCTGAAAATAGGCGAGGATAACCGCCGCTACCCCGTGGTCGCTGAGGTCCGTTTCCCGGATTTAGGCACTGATTTTTGGAGCAAAATTTTGGTGGAAACGAAGGTTGACGATGAGTGGGCGGTTGTTCCCCGCAAGGTCAATGCCGTGCTGATGCAACGCCTCTCGCTCAACACCGAGGGCATTGATGCCACAGATGTTCAGCTCCGCAATTGGCAAAACCTTTTTTACACCACCCTTCGTGTAAAATTGGACAGCGGCGAGTTTGTTTTCATAGAAAATGCGACCGTGCGGCTGTTCGGAAAGAGCGCCATTCGCGAGGTTTTTGAAAAAGAATGGCTGGAAGAACAATTGGAAATTGCTGCAGAGACGGGCATCGTGGCACTGTTTTTTGAAAAAATGGCCAAGGTGCAAGAGGCGATTTTATTGACAAAGGATAGTCTGCATGCCCATCGCAACCTTGCCGAAGATTTCTGTTGCGTGGGTCGTGTCTGCGTGCAGGATGTGGCCGTTTGTGCCGACATTGAAGTTTCGCCCGACGCCGATATTGACAAGGTGCAGTCACAGGTGCTGTTTGAAATTGAAAACTATTTCAACCCAGGCGTAAAGTTTTACTCCCTTCGGGAATTGCTGGAGGAAAAAACGCCAGTCGAAGAGATTTTCGAGGGGCCTCAGATGAGCCACGGCTTCTTAAAAACTGCCGACCTCGAAGCAGCCCAACTTAAGCGCCAACTCCGCACCTCTGACATCATCAACCAACTGGTGGAGATAGAAGGCGTGGTGGCGGTGAAAGACTTAATGCTCACCCGCTACGACGATTTGGGGAACCAAGAGACCGGTGTGGCGGATGTGGAACGGGGCAACCCCAATCAACTCAGCGCCCGATGGACACTGGAAATCAGCGACCGCTGCCAGCCACGGCTTTACGTCGAAAACTCCAAGTTTTTGTTTATCAAAAACGGGCTGCCGTTTCTGGCACGGGAGGAGGAAGTGCACCACACCTTGCAGCAACTGCGGGGCGAGTCGGAGCGGCTGAAAATCAAGAACAACCCAACCGAAGACTTGTCGGTGCCGAAGGGCAAATTCCGAAACCCGGAGAGCTACTACCCCGTGCAATATTCCTTTCCGATTACCTACGGCATTGGCTATGAGGGGCTGAGGGCTGGGGCACCCGCCGAGCGGCAGGCACAGGCCAAGCAGTTGAAGGCATTCTTGCTATTTTTCGAGCAATTGCTGGGCAATCAACTGGCGCAAGTGGCCAATACGAAAAGCCTTTTCTCGCTCGACCCGACGGTGGAGCGCACCTATTTTACAAAAAATTTGCGGAGCGAAACCCTAATAAGAGGCTCCGAGGAACTGATAAACAGCGACCTTGACGATGCTCGGTTACAACTGCTGGTTGAGTCGGAGCCAGAGTACCTCGACCGCCGGAACCGCTTCCTCGACCATTTGCTTTCACGCTTTGCCGAGGATTTTACGGACTTTGCCCTCACACAATTTTCGGTCGCCCAAGACCGACAACAGGCACAACGTGACTTGATTTCGACCAAAATCAATTTCCTGAAAAACTACCCTAACGATAGCCGGAACCGGGCACGGGCGCTGGACTACAGGGCTGCTATTTCTATCGAAAATCATGCGGTGTTGCGCCGTCGGATTGCCCGGTTGTTGGGTTTGGACGAAACAACTGAGCAGCAGATTTTCATCATAGAGCACCTGCTGCTGCGCCCTCGCTTCCCCGGTGATACGGTGATGTCCGTTTGCCTCGACCCGACCTGCCCGACCTGCCACGATGTTGGCCCATATTCTTTCCAAATGACGGTCGTCATGCCCGGCTGGGCAAGGCTTTCCGACGACGATTTGTACTGGCGGCGCTACGCCGACCGCACCATCGAAATGGAGGCACCAGCGCATATTTTGACCAAAATCTGCTGGGTGGGCGATGAACGGTTGGAGTTCGACCCCTGCTCACTGGGACTGAAACCGGTGGTGGAAACGATTTGCATCAAAGGAAAATCGGCGACCGATGAAAAGTCGACACCTGAGGTAATCGAGCAAGCGCTGGAGGTAGCTTGGACGGCGTTCAAGGCCAAATTCGATGAGTGGATGGTTGGCAAGGAACAGGAATTCTTTGAACTGGACAGCACCGAAGCGGAACTCAAAACTTTCTTCGAAAACAACGACCCATTCGTTGACATTACTGACCCGGTCATTAGTAATTGGGCGGCTTTGAGGGCTGAAATAATTGGTGGAATGGCCACCTACTTCGCAGCTGTGGCAGTGGAGGGATTGCAATATACCCGGCTCAAAGCAGCTTGGGAAGATTGGCTCTCCATCGCTGCTACCGACTGGTGTGCCGACATGCCTTTGAAATCGAGTTTGGAGCAGCTGCTGGTTGGCACGGAGACCAAAAAGGTTTTTGAAAAAGAAAAAGGCAGGGCCTTGAAATCGGACGAAATCACTGCTGCAAAAAACTGCGCCTGCGAACTGCTAGAAACATTCGGGCAGGCCTACCACGAGCGGGTGACCATCAAACTTGGAACCCCAGCCGACCAGCAGGAGTGGGATTTGGCCAAAATCATCAAGGCCATTTTTGAGGAAATTTTCACAGCGAAGAAATTCAACTGCGCTGGTCTTCACAAACTGCTGGCCAAAGATAAACAGGACATCGTGGCGCTTTTTACCAAAAACTACCCCAATGATCTGGTGGAAACCAGCAGGAAACTGAAGCGATTGATTGGACTTTTGAGCAATGTCAAAAGCATCTACCCACCTGCAACGCTGCACGATTGTGATGATGGAAA
>JAHEAS010000312.1 GCA_024642645.1 Saprospirales bacterium
TTCCGGCAGTGTAGGTAGTGCCTGTCGGCAACGTCACTGTATTGCCGCCATTGTTCAAGGTCAATTGGTCGCCACTAATGCTCAACTGTTGTGTCTCGTTGGTAGGCGAGGTGTCATCGGCACTGATGGTATTGCCACTGATGTTGATACCAGCACCAGCACTGTATGAACCACCAGAGACAGCGGCAGGCGCCCAGGTCGAGCCGTTCCAGACCAGTGCCTCACCGTTGTTTGCGCCGTTTTGTGCAATGGATAGTGGGTTGGCACCCGTACCGTTGCCAGATAGCACAGGGGTTGTCGTTACGGTCTGGGTTCCCCAGTTGTCGCCGCCGCCCGGGCCGCTTGGCAGGTTCACCGAGCCACCGCCATTGGACAGTGACAGCACTGTGCCAGAGATGGACAATGTCTGAATTTCATTGGTCGTGGAAGCGTCCGTAGCACTAATGCTGTTTCCAGTGATGTCGATACCCGAGCCTGCTGTATAGGTAGTACCTGTTGGCAGCGTCACCGTGTTGCCACCATTGTTCAAGGTCAATTGGTCGCCGCTGACGCTCAGTTGTTGGATTTCGTTAGTCGCCGAATTGTCGTTGTCGCCCGTGTTGGAGATGACATTGCCAGAAATTCCAATGCCCGAACCAGCGGTGTAGGTGGTTCCAGTGGGCAATGTAACCGAGCCTCCACCATTCGATAGGGAAAGCATCGTACCTGCCAGCGTTATCTGCTGGATTTCATTGGTGACGGAGTTGTCGGCATCGCCAGTGTTCGAGATGATATTGCCACTGATGCTGATGCCAGCGCCAGCGGTATAGGTTGTGCCAGTAGGAAGCATGACAGAACCGCCGCCATTTGAAAGGGAAAGTTGGGCACCGCTCAAGCTGAGTGCCTGGATTTCGTTACTGGGGTCGCCGTCATTGTCACCGTCCACAGCGCCAGCCTTTTCGGCATAGATAGCATAGGGCACGCTCAGTATTTGCGAAGCGCCCAAATCGGTATAGGTAGCGCCACCATTGGGGTCGAGTTCTACCTGAAGGAAAAAATCATCTGCTGCCCAATCAATGCCAGTGAAGCTACCGGCTGTCACGGTGCCTTGGCCAACGTTTACCGAAAAAACACCTTGGCTGTTGGTGTTCGGAAAATGACGCTCTCGGTACGCCACGGTACCGTTGGCGGTGCCTTGGTGGATGGTTAATTGCAGGCCAACACTGCCCGTGATGACCGCTGCACCGTTGCGTGCAACGCCTTGATATTTAAAGCTTTGTGGTGCGGATTGTCCGAATATGGATAAGCTTCCAAAAAGAAAGCTAAGAAGGTAAAGTGCTTTTTTCATTGGTTAGAGTTTTTGAATTTTGAAAGTGGTGAAGGAATCGGTTTCGGCTTTTAGCTTCAGGTAGTAGGTTGCGGCGGGGAGGTCAGCCAGGGAGATGGTCGCCTTTCCTATGGCAAAATCCAAGGTTCGCTGTTGCAGCACCCTACCGTCGGTGGCCACCAGTTCTGCAGTAATCGGCAGTGTCGTTTCTGCGGTCACATGAACGGCAGCGGCTGTCGGGTTGGGAAAAACAGCCACTTTAAATGGCAAGCGGGCATCATGGGTACCAGTGGCGTTTAAGCCTTCCTGCTGGAAGCCCTGACTCACCATTATACCCGACGCCGTGTAGGTATCGGTCATGGCCTCGCCCAGTGTCCAACTCAGGCTCAAGCTGCCCGAATTCATTTGGTCGCCACCCGATGCCAAAACGGTTCGCTCCTGCGTTACCTGTGCCATTATTGGCACATACAACAGCAGCAGCAACAGAAGCATTGTTGATTGTTTCATGCAAAATGATTTAAAGGTGAAGGAAAATGGGCCTTAGGTGTCCCGCAATGTCTTTTGGCCAAAATTATAAGTCATTGGCTCTCCAAACGCCAATGCAAGAGGGTTTTTGTTGCCATACAGATGGGCAACAATAATAGTAAATTTATTTGCAGCGGCAAATAAAATCTGAAAAAATTACAGCTTTAACAAATTAATTACTTCAAAAGCTATCGAATCAAGTTTACGTCACCCTCTAGCAATAGCACCTCTCCGTCCGTGAATTCCACCTCCGCAAACCAAACGAAAACGGCTGGATTAAGCTGTTCTCCCCGGTGCGTACCGTCCCAGCCATAGGTTGGGTCGTTGGGCTGGAAATCAAAATACTGAAATACCGTCTCCCCCCAGCGGCTGAACACCAAGAAGGATTTTATTCGTTTCACCGATTTATGGTCAGCGAAAATCATGAACACGTCGTTTGTCCCATCGCCATCAGGCGAGAAGGCGCTCGGCACATAGACTTTTCGGGTACGGTTCACATACACCGTCACTTCATCACTGTCTGAGCAGCCGTTGTTGCCCGTTACGGTCACGGCATAGGTCGTGGTGAAAAGTGGCGCAATTAGCTGGTCCATACAACCCGGGCATTCCACCGAATCGAGGCCTTGCCAAGCTATCAATGCAACGGAGTCGAACGGCAGGCTGACGATGGCGTTCAGCACCACTTGGTCGCCCAACTCAATGTACAGGTCATCGCCCAAGTTCACATCCACTGGCACAGGAGCATTAATACCAATGAATTCAAAGGTTTGGCATCCGTTGGCATCCGTGGCCTGCACTTCGTAGCTGCCCTCTGGCAACCCGACAAACGTGCTTGCAGTTTGTGAAGCACCACCGTCAAGCGAGTAGGTGTAAGGTGCCGTGCCGCCGCTCGGCTGCACTGTTACTGCGCCACTATTTTGCCCGAAACAATTCAAATCGTTCACGCTAAAGGCTATTTCGAGCACTGCCGGACCTGTGAGTGTCACGCTGCTGGTTGCCGTGCATCCATTGGCATCCGTCACCGTCACCAAGTAGCCACCAGCGCCAAGGCCCGTGGCGCTTGGGGTAGTTGCTCCGTTTGACCAAACATAACCAAAAGGCGACTGACCACCGGATGGCGTGGCCGAGGCACTACCGTCTATTTCTCCAAAACAACTCACGGCTACGCCGTTGTAGTCGGAAGTGACTTGAGTCGAAAGTGTAGGTGGTAAAATTTGGTCAATCACCGCCGTCGCAGTGGCCGTCAAGCCGTTGGCTGCCGTCACGGTAACGGAGTAGGTGCCGGGCGGCAGGTTGCCAATGATTTGAGGGACGTTCACCTGTGCCGTCGTGCCGGAACCGCTCTGGGGTCCCGACCAAGCGTAGTTGAACGGTGGCTGGCCAAGTGTGACGGTCAATGTAAGCGGCCCAACGGTGCTGCCACACGGAATGGTGCTGCCCGAAAGGGATGCCAGCGTGCCACATTGGGCAGGTGGAATCAGCGTCGTGATGCTAACCACTGTGCTATCGCAGCCGAATTGGTTGGATAAAATTTGAACGACCATGCCCGTGTCAATTGGGTTGCAGCTGCTGGCCGTCAGCACGGTAGTATCGCTGGGCAGCAGTGCCACGGTCGAAATCACGAGGCTGTCGCAGCCGTTCACAGTGGTGAGCAGTTGTGTGAAAACACCCGCCATTGCTGGGTCGCAAGTCGTTGAGGCAAGGCTGGTGGTATCGCCCGGTGAGTAGCTGACAGTGGTCACAACGGTGCTGTCGCAACCGTTTTGGTTCGTCAAGTTTTGAGTAAAAACACCCACATCGGCGGGGTCGCAGCTCAGTGCAGTTAGGTTGGTAATATCACTGTCCAACAGTGCGACGGTGGTGATTACGGTGCTGTCGCAACCCTCCGGTGTGGTCAGGTTTTGGGTGAAAACGCCCGCCAATGCTGGGTCGCAGGTGGCAGAACTGGCGTAGGTGGTGTCTGTCAATGAGAAGCTCACGGTCAAAATAACCGTACTGTCGCAACCGTTTTGGTTCATCAAATTTTGCACGAAAGTGCCCACGTTTGCTGGGTTGCAACTGGCATCCGTCAGGTAAGTTGTGTCAAGGTCATTGACCACCAGTGTGCTGACGATGATGCTGTCACAGCCATGGATAGTACTCAGCGTATCCTTGTAAATGCCGGGCATCGTTTGCGGAGCACCACCCAACACTACCGATTCGCCTTCGCAAATGGCCAGCGTTTGCGGCGTGAGCGCATGTGGCCACACGCTCACGGTCACGCTGTTGCCGCCGCTGGTAGTGCAGGCTGGATTACTGTTGTCTCCAACCGAGACGATAGTGTAGGTCGTCGTGACGGTAGGTGTCACGGTTATCGTGTGGCCGTTCAGGATGTTGTTGAGGGTAAAATTCTGGGTGCCGTTGGAATACACCACATCCAACGGTGGATTACCCGTAAGGGCAAAAGTTATCGTCGCATGCTCGCCCAGGCAGATGTCTTGGCTGTTGGAGATGCTGGCCGTCGGCAATGCGGTGAACACCACAGGTTGCCCAAACGACACCGAGAGGCAGCCGTCCAAGAGGTCAACACCGCCATTGGCGATGCTGTCACCTGCCACTGCCGAGATGTAATACGTGACGCCAGCTACCATCGGCGGCAAGAAGCCAAATTGCCCGGTGCTGTTGCTTTGGAAAATGGTGCCGAGGTTATTCCCATTGCTGCTGTGCAGCACGAAAATCAAGGCATCGTTGGCGTCAAGTGTCTCGTTGCCGTTGTGCGTTGATGTCACCGTACTGCCCACGCAGGCACGGAGGGTTGGGCTGGCCATCGTTCCGGCATCGGTGGTACAAACGCAGGAGTGGCTGCCGGAAATGGTGACCGGGTCGCAGTCGTTACCGTCATTCACCACCCAGTTGTAACTCGTTCCGGTGGGAATGGGGTCGCTGGTGAAAACATACGGCGGACTGGTGGTGAAACTGCCCGGTATAGCCCCTGTGATGGAGTAGGTGGCGGTATCTCCTTCGGTCACGGTGAAGGTGACGGTGTACGAGGTGTTGTCACCGTTGCAAATTTTGACAAGGGCAGAAACAGTGGGCGAACCTGCCACTTCTACCATCGCCGAGCCACTTCCTGTGCCGTGGCAGCCGTTGGCGTCCACCACGTCGGTGATGGTGTAAGTCCCCGCTGCTGTAGCGGAGATGGTTGTTGTTCCAGTAGGCACGGTCAGCGTCTCAGGGTTTTGATTATCAATAACATAGGTGACTTCAAGTGGCCCTGCTCCGGTGGTAGTAATGGTAATTGGAACAGTCTGGCCGCTTCCATCGCAGATGGTGCCCATACCGCTGATGACGGCAGTAGGCGGGGTCAAAACTTCAATTGTGATA
>JAHEAS010000313.1 GCA_024642645.1 Saprospirales bacterium
CCCACTTGTGTCACCTTGACTGCAGCGGGTTCCGGCGGACATGCGCCCTACACCTATGCATGGAATGCGCCTGCTGCTGTGCCAGCAGGTTATTTTACAGCAAGTAATACTGCAACGCCTACCTTCTGTGCCGGATTCCAAACCGATGCCTGTGCAACCTACACCTTCAAGGTAACTGTAACGGATATCCATGGTTGCACCGAGACGAATACAGTAGATGTAAATGTGGTAAACCCGCTCTGTACCTATGGCAACAACCCGAAAGTATGGGTATGCCATCGCCCACCCGGTAATCCATCCAATGAACAATCCGTCTGTATCAGCTCGAATGCTGTGAATAAACACCTTTATGGCAGCGGACACGATGATTGCCTTGGAAACTGTGATGCAACCTGTGTGACGTACTCAGCCTTGGAAAACGGCTCCGTTGCGGAAAAAATTTGGGAAACAGGGGATGATGCCCATTATGCAACGGCCGATGGCTACACCCTGTCAGCAAAGCCCAACCCATTTGCTTCAACAACGGTAATCAATTTCACAACAGGATTTGACACAGATGCCCAGTTGATAGTGGTTGACGTAAACGGACGGCAGGTAGCAAACCTGTTTGAAGGGTCCGTCCAGAAGGACACCACTTACAACGTTGATTTTAATGCGGAAAGCCTAAAATCGGGCATTTACTTTGTACGCCTGATAGGAGAGGATGGGACTGGCTTTAGTGCGACTGTTTTGCTCGTTAGGTAAAACTGGTGGCACTGTGCAACGCTCAGGTTTAGACTTGCAAATAACCGCTGTCTCCTCTTGCAACGGCTGCCATTAGGCGGTCGTTGCAGCGGAGATGGTGACAGTAAATGTATTTTTAGGAGCAGCTTCGAGGCAGGAAAGCGGTTTCCTAACAAAAAAAGGACTCACGAATACCCTTCGCAAGTCCTTGATTGTCAGTGAGCGGAAAATGGGACTCGAACCCACGGCCCTCAGCTTGGGAAGCTGATGCTCTACCAACTGAGCTACTTCCGCTTATTTAACGAGGCGAATTTATAGCCGGGCAGCGAATCATTTACGATTAAGCAGTTTTTTTTGTGAAAAATTCGCTGCCCGGCTCAAATTGTTATTCCACTACTATCTTTTGCACGATAACTTCCTTTCCAGCATTCATTTTGAGGACGTACACACCAGCCGGATAATTGCTTACTGGTACACTAAGGTTGGTGGTGCCTGCTGCGAATTCACGCTCAAGCAGCAGCTGTCCTGTAGTTGTGACCAATGCAACGCTAACGGACTTTGGCATTGGCGCTGAACTGGTGATAGTCACAAAATTATGGGCTGGATTCGGAAAAACCGCTAGCTGGACGCCTTCCAAACTACCTACCGCATTGACACCTTCTGTGGTGAAGGTGCGAATGGCCGATGCGGTCTGTCCGCAATCGTTCTTGGAAGAAACCCGCCAGTAGTAGTTTTTACCGACAGACAGGCTGTTAGACAAGGTGAAATTGGTCGCTGCGGTGTTCGCACTGTACACGATATGGCTGTCGAAAGCGGCCAGGTCGTCGGCCACTTGCAGCTTGTAGCTGGTTGCTTCTGCGGCGGCCTGCCACTCGAAGCTGGCATTTACTGACACACCCATAGCGTTTTCGGCTGGCAAGGTCTGCATTGCTGCCACTGGCACACCACTCACAGCGATGTCAACAGATGTCGAACTACCGTCTGTACCGTCGTTGGCCTCTATGACCAAGTTTTCTGCCACGCCTTGGGTAGAAGCAAAATTGCTAACGGTCACTTGAACCGTTGTGCCAGGCATCGCAGGATTCTGGCTGAACTGCACATCGGCAGGGATACTTCCTGAGCCTACGCTCAGGTTCACGCCATCCGTCGAAAACCCGTTGCCGATGATAAGATTGAAGGTCACTGTTTCACCCAAACAAATATTGAACTCGTTCTGGCTTGGGAAAATGTTGAAGTTTGGAGTCCCGCCATCCACTGCTGCAAAGACAAAGAGACCGCCCTGCATGTCAGAAATCAGGATATTGCCACTTGGCAAATTGGGGTTCACGCCCCATGCGCCTGCGTAGGAAGCTACATTGGTACCTGGATATGTATCATAGTAATAGGCACGCTGTGGGTTTAGCGGGTTGGAGATGTCCCAAACCTCAAGGCCGTCATAGTAGTATGAAAAATAAGCAAAATTGCCCCGGGTAATGACGTTGTGCGGAATTTCGCTGGCCCAGATACCTGGCTCGATGGTAGCAACTTCCAATGGTGCCGACAAGTCGGTGATGTCCAAGATTTTGACTTTTGCGCCGTGTGTTTCATCGCAGAGGATATAGTAGTTGCCGTCAGGTGTCATCCAGCCTGAGTGGTTATAGCCTGCGTCGGTATAGGCCGTCAGTGTGGACAGTGTGACCGGGGCGGTAGGGACGGTGAAGTCGATTATCCAAAGGCCAGAACCGCCACAATTGAAAAAACCGATATTGTCTTTAATGAACCCATCGTGCGTGTAAGGCATGTAGTAGTTGGCATTGGGATAAGAGGCCAAAAGTACTGGTTGAACTGGATTGGAAATGTCGAGCACTTTGGTCTGCCCCCCAGCACCGAGCAGGTAAAGCTTTGCCTGGGAAGTGTCAATGTAGAGGTCATGAGCAGTAACCACGAACTCATTCGAGCTATAGACTTGGTTCACACTGTTGGGCAGGTCGGTCATGTCAATGATCTGCAATTTGGCAGAAGAGCCTTCGTCGGCCACGCAGTAGAGGTAGCCGTGATAGTCCTTCATGTCGCGGTGCACGAGGTTGGCGCCGGAGGAAGCTCCAGCTACTCGAAACGCTTCAAACACATCGGACGGGTTGGTTACGTCGATGAAGTGGAGGCCCGCCGTAGAGCCGAGGATGCCGTACTCGTGTCCATTGATGCCCACACCCCAGCACTCGTTGTAGCGGTTGTTGTAAAACGAGGTGGGAACGATGCTATCGTCGTGCCAATTGTCCAACATGGTGGCCTGCGTGGCTAGTTGTCCAAAGCTGGTTGAAATTGACAATATTGCGAAGCAGATAAGTGGAATTGCTTTTTTCATAAAATGCATTTTTTCTTTTTTTGTGAAACAACGGGGCGCAAGTTCGCCAATTAAAAGCGAAAACAGTGTCACGAAGTGACAAAACCCAAATTCAGCGATATTAATTGGTGAATATCAACCCAAGTAACGCATCAGGTAGGAGATGATACTGTCCACGTTTTCCCGTGCGTAGGTGGCGGTTGCCTTGTCTATCAGGTAGTCATCCTCGGAGTAGAGGCTCATGGTGGTCAGGAAAATCACGTTGCTCACCAAGGTGATGAACATGAGGCGGCGCTCGTTGTAAGGGATTTCATACTTGCGGAAATGCCCCATCAGGTGGCGGCAAATATAGATGGCCATGGCCCGCACGTTGTCAGCTTTCATCTGCTCGATGGGGATGTTGTGGGCGGAAATGTAGGTGCCGTAATACTGCTTAAGACTGCGGTGAGCCAGCTTCATGGCGAGGTTATAACGACCTGCTACAATAGCACCGTCAATGCGGCCCAGTTCCCTGTTTAATTTTTCTGTATTCCAGTGGATAGTCATGCGGACTTGCTTCTTGTGGTTTCTTGCTGAAAAAATTGCGCCAAATGCACTTTCACCTAACGCACAACTTGCGCAAAAGGCGGCATGGGGGAGGCATTTTTTTTGATTTTGTTGTAAAGTATTTTTCCAATTAAACCTGGAACAAGGTTTTGCTGTAAAAACTGCTGGGATTTTTTATAAAATCAGCACCATCGTCGGACCCGACCTAGGTAGTCCAAGTATGGTGCACCATGAGCTTTTGACAGGTATTCTTCCTCCATCCGCACCTGAATTTGAAGCACGACCCAAGTCATCACCATCGAGAGTAGCGTGAGTGCGTTTGGCAAAACGAAAAACAGGCCAAGCATTGTCAGCAGCATGCCCAAGAAAACGGGGTTACGGGAGTAGAGAAACAGCCCGTTTTGCACGAGTTCCGTTTTTTGTTTTTCATCAAAACCCACCCGCCACGAGGCGGCCATTTGTGCTTGCGCAACAAGTACCAGCAACAAGGAAATGTGAAGCAGTGAGAGGCCTACCCAGCACAGTGTTTCATTCTGTAAAAAATCGGCAGGCAGCAGAATGCCCTCCCATTGTGGAGCAAAACCATGAACCGCCAGCACCACGAAAGCCAGCCCGAACAGCAGCTTGAAGATGAGCCCGATGAAGCCCTGCGCCGAGTCGTCCCGTGGCACCACGAAGACCTCCTGCCCAGTGGCCCGCTTCATGCGCCAGCGGGGCAGTAGCATGGTGAGCACGACATAGGCAATGAAGAACATAAGGAGGTAAAATGACATACGGATATTGTTTTGATGTAAAAGAACGCCAATTTGTTCTAAATAAAAACGTCTTCCAACAACCCTCCCTGCCTATCTTTGTTGCTTCAGTGAAATTACCAATAGTCTCAAATTCCCAACTCCTAATTTCTAATACCCAACTTCATGCATACCGACGACCTTCTCCAACGTGCCCTCCGCCTCGACTTCCTCAGTGCCGAGGAGGGTGTTTTCCTTTTTGAAAATGCGCCCACCGCCGAACTGATGTACGTGGGCAATGCCCTGCGCCAGCACCATGTGCCGGGCAATGTGGTCACGTGGATTATTGACCGCAACTCCAACACGACCAACGTCTGCATCGCCAATTGCAAGTTCTGCAACTTCTTCCGCAGGCCGGGGCACGAGGAGAGCTACATCACGAGCATTGAGGAGTACAAGGTGAAAATCGAGGAGACCTTTGCCTACGGTGGTGAGCAACTGCTGCTGCAAGGCGGCCATCACCCCGACCTCGGCCTCGATTTCTATACCAATCTCTTCCGCCAACTCAAGGAGCTTTACCCCAACCTAAAGCTCCATGCACTCGGGCCACCAGAGATTGCACACATCACCAAACTGGAAAAATCCACGCATTACGAAGTGCTGAAAGCCCTGAAAGATTCGGGTCTCGACAGCCTGCCGGGTGCGGGTGCCGAAATTCTGGACGACCGGGTTCGCCGCCTCATCTCCGCTGGAAAATGCGGGGCGCAGGAGTGGCTCGACGTGATGCGGGCCGCCCACCAACTGCACTTGACCACTTCCGGCACGATGATGTTCGGCCACATCGAAACGAACCTGGAGCGGATGCAGCAC
>JAHEAS010000314.1 GCA_024642645.1 Saprospirales bacterium
CTACCGGGTTGAGGGCGACCAAATCGTTGGAATCACCAAGGCCAACACGCCCAATGCCTTCCTTTGCACCGATAAAAACTACGCTGACTTCATCCTCGAACTGGAGGTAAAGGTGGACCCTACCATGAACTCGGGCATCCAGTTCCGCAGCGAAAGCCTGCCCAGCTACCAAAACGGGCGGGTACACGGCTACCAAGCCGAAATTGACCCAAGTCCCCGTGCTTACAGCGGCGGCATCTATGACGAGGCCCGCCGGGGCTGGCTCGCCAATCTCTCGCAGAACGAGGCTGGCCAGCGGGCTTTCAAAAACGGTGAATGGAACCTTTACCACATTGAGGCCATCGGCAATGAGCTGCGAATCTGGGTGAATGGCGTGCAAACCGCCAATGTGGTGGATGATATGACGGCGACGGGCTTCATCGGTCTACAAGTGCACTCGATAGGAAGCTCCGATAAGCCGGGCAAGGAGGTTAGCTGGCGCAATATCCGTATCAAAACCGCCAATTTCGAGACTGACCGCTGGGGGGTAGAGCCCACTTGCCCCGAAGAAAATTATATTGCCAATACATTGACTGCCAATGAATTGCGGCACGGTTGGCGCTTGCTCTGGGACGGCAAAACCTCCAATGGCTGGCGCTCCGCCCGCTCCAACGACTTCCCCACTTCCGGCTGGACAATGAAGGACGGCGTTTTGACCGTGCAGCCAAGTTCCGGCGGCGAATCAACTGGTGGCGGCGATATCGTGACACGGGAGCAGTTCAGCAGTTTTGAGTTGAAATTCGAGTTCAAGATTACCGAAGGTGCCAACAGCGGCGTCAAGTATTTCGTGCAGCCCGACCTGAATCAGGGCGCTGGCTCGGCCATCGGTTGCGAGTTCCAAATCCTCGACGACGCCAAGCACCCCGATGCAAAACTGGGCGTGGCGGGCAACCGGACGCTCGGTTCGTTGTACGACCTCATCTCCGCTGCCAACCTGTCCGTGCCAAGCCGTAGCAAGGAGTTCAGAGGGGTGGGGGAGTGGAACCAGGGTCGAATTATGGTACGGGGCAACCACGTCGAGCACTGGCTGAACGGCTTTAAAACGCTGGAATACGAGCGGAACACGCCCATGTTCAATGCGCTCGTCGCCTACTCCAAGTACAAGGACTGGCCGAACTTCGGCAACTGGCCGCAGGGGCACATACTGCTCCAAGACCACGGGAACGAAGTGTCATTTCGCAGCGTGAAGGTGCGGGAATTGTGAGTTTTTCAACACAGCGGCACGGAGGCCACAGAGGGACACAGAGGATTATACCTTCTCCGTGTTCCTCTGGGGCCTCCGTGCCTCCGTGTTGAATATAATACGGTAGTTTTGCCCCATGAATCTCTACGACACCATCGTCAAACTCCTCCTCGAAAACAAGCCGCTGCTGCTGTTCCTCGTCATCGCCATCGGCTATTTTATTGGTCGGATAAAGGTTGCGGGCTTCAGTTTTGGCGTGGCCGCCGTGCTGTTCGTCGGGCTGGCCTTCGGTGCCATGCACCCCGACATGGCCCTGCCGGACATCATCTACATGGTGGGATTGGTGCTATTTGTATACACCATCGGACTGCGGTCAGGTGCCAGTTTTTTTGCTTCTTTCAAAAAATCGGGATTGCGGGACAACCTGCTGGCCATTGGAATCCTGTTGGTTTCGGCAGCCATTACCATTGTTTTGGGTAAAATAATGGGGGTTAAAAGTACGCTCATGGCCGGTCTTTTTTGTGGGTCATTGACCAACACGCCCGCCCTCGCCTCGGTGATTGATATTTTGAAAAACACGCCCGGCCTCTCACCGGAAGCCATGCGAAACCTACTGGCCGAGCCGGTAGTGGGCTATTCACTGACCTATCCGATTGGTGTCATGGGCGTTATTTTCCTGTTCCAATTGGGCATCAAGCTCTGGCGCATTGATTTCAAAAAAGAAGGAGAGAAGACGGCGGAAATCACAGGCGTCAGCACGGAGGAGCTGGAACACGTGAACGTCGTCGTGACGAACCCAAGGCTCATTGGCAAAGACCTGCAAACAATCGGCGAGTCTGGCGAGTTGCACAGCCTAGTCGTGTCCCGCCGTTTGCCGAAGGGCGCCACCGAAATCGAAATCCCGGGGCCAGCGACCGTCATCCAACACGGCGACATCCTCACGCTGGTTGGCCACAGCTCCGAACTGGACAAGTTTCAGGCATTTTTCGGGATGCCCTCCAGCCGTGACCTTTCGCTGGACGGCAGCACCATCGGCATGAGGCGCATTTTCGTTTCCAACAAGGCGGTCATTGGCAAAGCCGTGCGGGAACTGGATATGTACCAGCGTTTCCACGCCATCATCACCCGCATCCGACGGGGCGACGTGGACCTGCCCACCAGTGGCGACATGACGCTGGAGGGGGGCGACCGGGTGCGCATCATCGCCCCCAAAAAAGAGTTCAAGGCCATCAATTCGTTCCTCGGCGACAGCTACCAGCGGCTCTCGGAGGTGGATTACATCAGCATTTCCATCGGGATTTCGCTAGGCTTGCTGCTGGGCATGATCCCCATTCCGTTACCGGGTGGGTCTTCCTTCAAGCTGGGCTTTGCGGCGGGACCGCTCATCGTTGCGCTGTTGCTCGGCAAACTGGGTCGGAGTGGCCGCATCATTTGGGTCATGTCTTACAACGCCAATTTTACCCTTCGGCAAATGGGGGCCGTGTTTTTCCTGGCGGGCATCGGACTGAAAGCTGGGTACTCGTTTTACACTACCTTTCAATCGGCTGGTTTTCAGATGATTATGATGGGAGCGGTGGTCACGCTGTTCACGGCGGGGCTGACGATTCTCATCGGACGCCTGTTTTTCAAAATGCCCTACAACCTGATGATGGGCATGATGTCGGCGCTGCACACGCAGCCTGCCTGCCTCGCTTTTGCGAATGAAAAGGACGACACGGGTGCTGCCAACATCAGCTACGCCACCATTTTCCCGACGGCAATGGTGGTGAAGATTTTGCTGGCGCAAGTGATTTTGGGGTGGTAAGGGCTGGGTTTTGTCTATGCCATTTGAATTTAGCATAATAAAAATTTTCAATTACTTTTGGCTATAAACTTCCTCACCATGAAAAACAATCTAACTTCCAAGTTTCTGATTTTCAGCGCATTAGCGCTGCTTGTATTCGCATTCACCTCTTGTGCAGGCGTTGAGCCCGTAAAAGAATGCCTCACGGGCAAACAATACGGTTTCCTCTATGGCCTACTGCACGGGTTCATTACGCCCATCAGCTTCATCGCCAGTTTGTTCAAAAATGACGTGGCCATTTACGCCACCAATAACACCGGCGGCTGGTACGACTTCGGCTTCCTGCTCGGCAGCGGGGGATGGGGCTTTTTGGCCGGCAATAAATCGAAGAAGAAAGGGTAAATTGTTGGATTGCTATATTGTTGAATTGTTACCCTTATGACGACAACAATATAGCCATACAGCCATACAACAACTCAACAATTCCAAGCCATGATTTTCACAAACTCACAGATTCCCGTGGGGGACCTGCCGCAAGCAGAGGCCGTGGATTTTCAAAAATTATCGCCATCCTATCGGCTGGTGGAGGTGATAGCTACTTGCTTGTTATTTGCTTTTCTCTTGGCAGGGTGGGTGGTTTTTTATTTGATAAACCCCTTGAAAATTGTCTGGTTGAATTGGGGCTTACTAGCGTTTTGGGCAGCGCTCTTTTTCCTGGGTTTAGTGGTTGCGCTCAAACGGTTTGCCGCCGAGGGCTATGCCCTTCGGGAACACGACATTCTCCACAAGCACGGGGTCTGGTTTCGTACACTCACCGCTATCCCTTTTAATCGGATGCAGCACTGTGAAATCAGCCGTGGACCTGTGGAGAACGCATTTGGTTTGGCCACGCTGCGAGTATTCACGGCGGGGGGCAGCGGCAGTGACCTCAGTATCGGTGGGCTGCCCGTGGCAGAAGCACAGCGGGTGAAGGAATTTATCACCAAAAGGATTGGTGGAAATGAAAATGGAGTGGATTTGATTGACGAAAGCGAACCGATTGAATAAAATGACCGAAACCCACCCATTTTCACAACCTATCCGGCAGTCGCCAGCGGCGCTGATATTCATATTGGGCAGGGTGCTCAGGATGTTGCTTCGGCAGTTTTGGTATATTATACCTGTGTTGTTGTTCAATAAAAAAGGCAGCATAAATGGGGTCACCATATTCTTTATTGGGCTCGCACTTGTGAGTGCTACCATGTCCTTGCTCAATTATTTCAAGCTCTATTTTTATATTCAAGATGGCGAGTTGGTGCTCGAAAAAGGCGTTTTCCGAAAGTCAAAAATCACCGTCCCACTCGACCGCATCCAAACGGTCAATTTTCAGCAAAATATCCTCCACCAGGTCTTCAACGTCGTTGCAGTGGACATAGATACGGCAGGCTCGTCCGGTAAGGAATTTAGCCTGCACGCCATCAGCAAGCCGCTGGCCGAGGCACTGCGAGAGGAGGTTGGTAAAAGTTCGAAAGTTGGTAGTTGGCAGCCTTCGGCAAACGAGGAGGGAAAAGGAACAAGCGTTGAAGCAGGACTTCCATCCGCAATCGAGAATCCGCATTCCGAGATTTTCCGCCTTCGCCCCATCGACCTCGTGAAAATTGGCGCCAGCCAAAACCACCTGCGCACAGCGGGCATCCTGATGGCTTTTTTGCTGGGCTTCGCCGACGACGTTGAGCAGGCGCTGGACATGGATTTGGAGAAAAAACTAAACTGGTGGCTCGGTACTACCGACGGCTCTGACCTGCTGTCTTGGCTGTTCATTGGCATCCCGTTTTTGCTGGTTGTTTCGTTCATCGGCACGTTGGTGCGTACCGTGTTACAGTATTTCGACTTGCGTTTTTGGCGGACAGAGCGGGGCTTCAAAATCGTGAGCGGCCTGTTCACTAGGCAGGAGGTATCGGCTATTTTGACCAAAATCCAATACGTCGAATGGAGCGCCAGCCCGCTCAAGCGGCTGTTCAAAATGGTGAAAGTACGGCTTCCGCAAGCCGCTAGCGTGGAGGTGACGGGCAAGCTTTCGGTCGGGCTTCCCGGCTGTTACGAGCCACAGCTGACGGCAGTGCGGGCGGCGTATTTTCCCGATGAAAAAGACCAGGTTTGGGAAGCACACGGCATCGCTGGCTTCAATAT
>JAHEAS010000315.1 GCA_024642645.1 Saprospirales bacterium
TCGTCCACATAGGGGTAAACAATCGGCATTCGTCAATCAATTCAACGCCACTTGAGGTCGAAGCAAAAATTTTCATCGAAAAGGGCCGTCTCATCCTCTTCGATAGCCTGACAGTGGAGGGCGATGCCAAAATCTCCAAAAACTACCTGCGCCAATACCTCGGTATCCACGAGGGCGAGCCGTACAGCCGCCAGCGAGTGCTTAAAATCCGCCAGCGAGTGCAGGAGCTGCCATTTTTACAAGAGAAAAAAAACGCCCTCGTCAACTTCCGGGACGGCTCGGCCAACCTTCAGCTTTTCCTCGAAAAAAAGAAAGCCAGCCGCTTCGACTTCCTCCTCGGCGTGCTGCCAAAAAATGGCAGCCCCGACCAGAAAGTGCTCATTACCGGCACGTTCAACGCTGAGTTCCAAAACCAGTTCGGGTTAGGCGAGCGCATCTATGCCTCGTTCGAGCGGTTGCGGCCACAGACACAGCGGCTGGAATTGGCCTTCACCTATCCATATATCTTGCAACTGCCCTTCGGTGTGGACCTCAAGTTCAACCAGTACCGCCGGGACAGCACCTACACCGATGTCATCGGTGAATTCGGGGTACAGTACCTTTTTCAGGGCGGCAACTACCTCAAGGCATTTTGGAATACGACCGCTTCCAACCTGTTGACAGTGGACACTGTGGCCATCAAACAGGGACGCTTTCCCAGCCAACTTGACGTACGCAACCGGGCCTTTGGTTTGGAGGCAAGTTGGCAGTCGCTCGACTACCGCTTCAACCCCCGGCGGGGCTGGGTAGTGGTGGCAAAAGGTAGCGCTGGCAACCGTAAAATCGAGCGCAACCAAGCCATCTTAAATGTGGTGGAAAGCTTTTACGACACACTACCGGAGCGCAGTTTCCGGTTCGTGCTGGATGGGCGGTTGGAACGATACTTTCCTTTGCTGGAGCGCAGCGCCGTAAAGCTGGCAGCCCGCAGCGGAGCTATCGTTTCCCAAGAAGAAATCTATCAAAATGAACAGTACCGCATCGGTGGTAATCGGCTGCTCCGGGGCTTCGACGAGGAGAGCGTTTTTGCCACTTTTTACAGTGTTTTTACGCTGGAATATCGCTTGCTGATTGCTAGAAATTCCTACTTCTACACCTTCGGCGACTACGGCTACGTGGAGGACCGCCGAATTGGCAAAAAAACGAACTACGACCACCCGCTCGGATTTGGCGGCGGCTTGACCTTCGAGACGACAGCTGGGGTGTTCGGCATCAGTTTGGCGGTCGGTAGGCTATCTGGCAACCCGCTTGATTTTCGGAACCCGAAGGTGCATTTTGGATATGTGAGCGTGTTTTGAGTACACCGGAAATCCTTTCTGGAAAAATCTCAACGGAACAGGGTTCCCGGTGTACGTCATCGTCATTTTTTTCTTAAATCCAGGTTCTGGAAACACAGCACCTGCCACTGCGGCCGCCTCCTTGTCTCAAAAAGCTGGTACATCAGTCCCGTTTCAAATCGCAACGTGGGTGTGACGGCGTAGCCAATACCTCCGTACAATCGGTCACGGTCGAAAATAGGCGTTTTTGCATTGATAAATAGCTCATTGTACGCCGAGAAGTAAAGGGTGCCCTTCGTCATTTCCGGCTTGTTGACGCAGAGGTTCAGCCCAAGAAAATAGCGAAATCTAGCCCGGAAACCCGATGGTAGAAACCGCTCCTCCAAGCGGTAGCGGTGGGTGAGATAGGCCCTGCCGAACCGCTGCCGAGTGATGAATTGCTGGAAAATCCGGTTTTCGTTGGTGTAGGTTTTTTCGCCAGTTTCCTTGTAGGCTGCCGTATGGAAATAACCGTAACCAAGCCCAATTTGCGAATTTGCCTTCGGCAAATCATAGAGCAGCGCTGTTCTTGCGAAAGCCTGCTCCAAGTCGCCGACGAAGTTAAAGTTGCGATGCTGTCCCTCCACCCAGATACTCCAACGGGGTGCTACCCGGTAGCTGCCGAAGTAGGCAAACCAATTGCCGAGGTCGCTGTCCTGAGCTTGGAGCGACATGGAGCAAAGCAAGAAAGTAGCCGCAAGACAAAGTTTGTTCAAATTAGACATAGACTCGTTTTTTGCAAGACTACAAAACAGCAGCGATACCGCTGGAGTAGATGAGATTAGATTCCAATTAGATATTTTTGGAGACTATGAACTTGTTAGAAAATATTGGTTTTACTTGCACCCAATAATTCAAATCATGATCGCACTTAAACTCATCGCTGGCTTTGTACTGCTGGTCCTTGGCGCCGAATCACTTGTAAGGGGTGCCTCAAAAATCGCAGCAGCCGTCGGTATTTCACCACTCGTCATCGGACTGACGGTGGTGTCGTTCGGCACCAGCGCCCCGGAGTTGGCGGTCAGCATCGGGAGTGCGCTGAGTGGCAATGCTGACATCGCCATAGGTAATGTGGTGGGTAGCAATATCCTGAACATCTTGCTCATTTTGGGCCTGTCTTCCCTGATTTTGCCACTGGTGGTACATCAGCAACTCGTGCGCCTCGACGTGCCCATCATGATTGGCGCCAGCCTGCTCTTGCTTCTTTTTGCATCGGATGGCACGGTGCAGTGGTGGGAGGGTGTCATCCTCGTGGCCATTGGCATCGGCTACGTCGTTTTCCTCATCCGTTTGAGCAAAAAAGAAAAAAACAAGGCGGTGCTGAAAGATTACCAAGCAGAGTTCGGCGAAGAAAACAAGCCGGAAAAAGGCCGAACTTGGGTGCAGCCGCTGCTGATAATTACCGGCTTGGCCATGCTGCTGCTCGGCTCCAATTTTTTGGTGGAAAGCGCCGTCAGCATTGCGCAAGCTTATGGCATAAGCGAACTGATAATCGGCCTGACCATCATCGCCGTCGGCACATCGCTGCCGGAGGTGGCCACTTCCATCATCGCCAGCCTCCGCAAGGAGGGGGACATTGCTGTGGGCAATGCCGTGGGCAGCAATATTTTTAACCTCGTTTTCATCCTTGGCCTGACGGCCATCATTTCGCCGGGTGGCATCCCTGTGAACGCCGATGCCATCAGCTTTGATATTCCCGTGATGACGGCGGTGGCGGTGGCCTGCCTGCCCTTCTTTTTCAACGGCCTCCGCCTCGACCGTTGGAAGGGATTCGTGTTCTTGGCTTACTACGCAGCATATACCATTTTCCTCATTTTGAAAAGCACAAAAAACGGCTCGATGGATGCCTTCGGCAACGCGGTGATTTGGTTCGTGATTCCAATTTCGTTGCTCACGCTAGCATTTATGATGGTGAAAGAACTGCGAAAAAAGCGCTGATGTGGTTGTTTTGCCTTGCCTCAAAAGGCAAAAATCCCCGGCAAATAATTGTCGAGGATTCAATTTTTCATGCTTACACTTCTTTACATCATTGACCTTGACCGAGGGAGTACCCTTTCACGCCATCGAACTCGTAGAGGTTCTCCGTCTTTATCACGTCAATGTTCTCGTTCAGCGCCTGCGCCAGCAGTTGCGGGATGCTGCCCTTTTCGGCTGGCGTCCCATTGCTCACCTCGAAGCGGCACCGCCAGTGATCGGTGCAAAAAGTTTCCTCGAAACCGTTGGGCCAGACTTTGACACCACGATTGGTGATCATCGTCAAGCTGATGTCGGTGTTGAGTTTAGCCAGCTGCTCGGCAAGTTGGTTGGCATCGCCACCCTTCCAGTCCACGAACACGTCCACACCCTTGAGCACCTTGCTGGAAGCCAGCCTGCGCTTATACTTAGGCAGATTGAGCTGTTCCCCTTTTTTATATTCGGCTACTTTGAGCTGCTCCGGTTTTTGGCCGAGGCGAGCAATGACGGCTTCCGCAAATTCTCGTGTGCCAGCGAGCTGCTTGCTGACCCCTTCTTTGTAAATGTCGGCGGTGTGGATGCCCTCCTCAATGGCGCACGACCAGGCATTTTTTATTTTCTCCGCAACATCCTGCTGGCCGATGTGGTTGAGCATCATGATGGCCGCTTTGAGCAGCCCCGAGGGGTTGGCCATGTTTTGCCCGGCGATGGTAGGTGCAGAGCCGTGAATTGCCTCGAACATGGCGCACAGCTCGCCGATATTGGCGGAGCCAGCCAAGCCTACTGAGCCGGAAATTTGCGCAGCGATGTCAGATACCACGTCACCATAGAGATTTGAAGTCACTATGACCTCAAAGATTTCGGGCGTATCGGCCAACCTTGCGGCAGCGATGTCAATAATCCAGCTATCAGCCTCGATGTCGGGGTACTCGGCGGCGATTTCCTTGAACACCTTTTGGAACAGCCCATCGGTTTGCTTCATGATGTTGTCCTTTACGAAACAGCTCACCTTTTTCCGCTTGTACAGGCGGGCGTACTCAAAGGCATAGCGAACGATTTTCTCGCAGCCGGGCCGTGAGATGAGCTTCAAGCACTGCACCACCTCATCGGTCTGCTGGTGCTCGATGCCTGCGTAGAGGTCCTCCTCGTTTTCCCGGATGATGACCACATCCATGGTGGGGTGCTTGGTGGCAATGAAGGGATGGTAGCTTTTGCAGGGCCGGATGTTGGCGTATAGGCCAAGGGCCTTACGCATGGTCACGTTCAAGCTCTTGTAGCCACCGCCCTGTGGGGTGGTGATGGGGGCTTTCAGGAAGACCTTGTTTTGGCGGATGCTGTCCCAGGCTTCCTTCGCAATGCCGCTGGTGTTGCCCGAGAGGTAAACCCGCTCACCGATTTCGATTTCCTCGAACTCGATACGAGCGTTGGCAGCCTGTAGGATTTTCAGTGTGGCGTCCATGATTTCCGGGCCGATGCCGTCGCCCTTTGCAATGGTTACTTTTTGCATAGTAATGATATTCAATTTTGGATTTGATTTCAATTTTGTGAAATGTTCATTTTGACCACGTTTTCGAACGGTTTCTTCACCATTCTCACTTCGACACTGGCCGTTACCTCGATGTTGAAGCCATAAATTTTTGCTTGCTCAATCAGCGATTTGACCGCTTTCCCTTGGGACTTCATCTCCATTATTTTTCTGTCAAGGTGTCTGGAATCGAAACTATGGTTGCCCTCCCATTTGCGGAGCATCTGGATGTTATGCTGGCGGGAGCGTTCAACCATTAAGTTGTCAATCATCTCCCAAGCTTCGTCGGGTTGGTAGTTCTCATTTACGAGTTGGATAGTTTGCAGAATCTCTTTGG
>JAHEAS010000316.1 GCA_024642645.1 Saprospirales bacterium
AGTTGTAATTGAAGTAGAACCAGGAGCTGAAACACTCACTGTGGTGCTTGTACCTTGCAAGTTTTGAACTACTGTATAAGAGCCATTTGAATTACAAGTAACACTTGGCGTTCCTGATGCGAACAATGAACAAAAATCGCCACAACCATAACGTGCTTTGAACGTCCATTTCCAGTTGCCTTCTTGGGAAGGTCCTGTGATTCCTCTTTTCCAAACTGCCAAGTATAGATTGGTTGGCTGGGTAAAGTTTAATGTTGGATAAGGTAATGAGGACCATCCAGTGAAATCGGTACCACAATAGACCAAATTCATTCCACCTGCACAATTGCCGGAAAGGTTATTACCACCACTTGTGCCGCAACTTGGACTTGTGGCTTCATACAATGCCCAGTTCAATTCAAAATTTCCAGTTGCTATTGTTTGGAAATCGTACGTCCCTGCAAAAGGGCGTACATCGAAGTTGAACCAAGAAATCTGTTGTCCCGTAAACGGAGCGGTAACAGAAATGCCCATTTGGTTGTTCGGATCCACGCACATAAATGGATTAATGGTAAAATTCGCTGGATCATAGGTAGTATTCGGACTAATATTGGATTCTGTATCTGCAGAATTTCCACATCTCACTATACCACGTGGAGCAGGGGCTGAGTTTCCATCGTCCACCCCACAATTAGCAAGCCAATGGCCTCCTTGCGTCCATCGATGTGCATTGCATGGAGTACCGGTCTGGGCATTGATTTCAAAGTTCGAAATTCCCAGCATGATTGTAAAAATTATGCAACAATTTCTGAGGAGTTGGGGAGAGTTGGGCTTTAAGTGTTGAAGTGTTTTCATGTTGAAAAATTGACTATGGTTAGTAAGATTATTTCTTAATGTTATTGCAGGTAAAAGTTGATTCATAGTAATACACTGTCAGGGCGCATTATGCACCATAAGATTTTTAGATAAGCAAAACGACAAATGCAAATACGCCTATCAGCGATTTGCATGATGTTCATCTATCCAACTAAAGACTAAATAAACCTTTGAAAATTCACCATTATGGTGAGTTGGAAGGCATAAGGCAGTTGATGTTCATCGAGTCAAATTTTAGGTTAATAATTGTTATGCTGAAACAATCCATTTTACTGGATTGTGAATTTCTTTTACATTTAAAAGGCCAAAGTCAAAAGCTAATTTTACGCTGGCATTCTATTTTTATACTGACCTTTTCATTTCCAAAACACCGAAACTATACGTAAGTATAAATACTTAGTCAATAATAATATACACCTAGTATAAACGCCTATAGTTTCAGCTCATACGAGCTGAAATAATATACTCACTTAGGGCAACTTTCCAATGATGAAAGATGCATGAGCAAACCACCCCAAAAGGGTAGGTTCAATTTATTTTTTGTGTTACTTGAATGGGAACAATTTTACCACTTAACTATGACAAGTCAGGTAAAATATTGCTTTGATTTGAATGGATGTGAGCAGCCTATTTTTCATTTAAAGTGCCTTTTACCAAGGTCGCACTTTTAAAATATACATCGGATTGGGTACAGATTCAGTACATTAATGCTAAGGATAGCGAGTAAGAGTGAAACTGAGAAATGTCTGAACTTTTCAAAATAGAAATCAAATGTAGCTATAAAGTTATGATTTCAAAAAAAATAGTTGAAAAACTGTTAAAAAAAAGTGAGAACGTCTTCTACTCTACTTTTTTTCCTTGGCTAATAACAGTTACGACCTGGCTGAAAAAAGGTTACATGAAGATGGCTACCTGAAAATACAAATTTTACCCTTGGCATGTTTCGATTCCGTAAAATAAAAACTTGTCAGTTTACAAACATCCCTAAAGAAGTGAATCAAAAATATACTTTTGTGTCCAAAAGGTATCGTTCATGAAATACTTTCTCACAGGCGGAACCGGGTTTGTTGGCAGTTATCTCGCCAAACTTCTACGCTCAAATGGCCATGAAGTGGTTGCACTGGTTCGCAGCCCAGCCAATGCACAAGCATTGGCTGATATTGGTTGTACACTTGAACAGGGCGATGTGACCGACAAGGAGAGCATGAGGAGGCCAATGACAGGATGCGATGGTGTGTTCCATGTAGCTGGATGGTACAAAATGGGCGCTCGTAGGAAATATCGAAAAGCAGGCAAATATACCAATATTAAAGGCACCCGCAATGTGATGGAGCTAATGACAGAGCTTGGCATAAATAAAGGGGTGTACACCAGCTCCCTCGCTGTAAACTCAGATACAAAGGGTAAACTCGCTGATGAATCCTACCAGTATGACGGACCACACCTTAGTCATTATGATTTCACTAAAGCCGAAGCTCACAAAATCGCTTTGGATTTCATGAAAAAAGGATTGCCGCTTGTGGTTGTGATGCCTGGCTTAATCTACGGACCAAGTGACACAAGCAGTGTTCGCACAACTTTGATTCAATACCTGAAAGGCAAACTCCCCATGGTTCCCCGAAAGGTGGCGTTCAGTTGGGCACATGTGGAGGACATTGCGCAAGCCCACTATCAAGCCATGCAAAATGGCACCCCTGGGGAAAAGTACATCATTGCTGGACCAACGCATACCCTCGTGGACGCAGTTAGCCTTGCACACCGCATTACCGGGAAGCGGTTGCCTAGGGCCGTTAATCCTGGGCTAATGCGATTGCTTTCCAGGGTGATGTCCGTTCTGGGAATCATTTTCCCAATACCGCCCGATTATTCTTCCGAAAACCTACGGGTACTGGCCGGGGCGACTTACATCGGCGACAACTCGAAAGCGAAGGCCGAACTTGACTACAACCCCCGTTCCCTAAAGGATGGCCTTTCGACCACGCTTTGGCACGAGATGCGGTTGTTGAAAATGGTGTAGAGAACCTACAACCTGTTATCATTCACCATACCGAGCAACTCGTCCCTATAGTTCTTGCCAATAGGCAGGTGCTTGGCTTGTCCCTTTTCTATAACCTCCACCATGTTGCCAACGATGGCCTCTACCCTGCCGATATTGACAATATAGGAGCGGTGGATGCGCCGGAAAATCTTTGAGGGCAGTTTCTCTTCCAGGCTTTTCATCGTTTGAAGGGTGATGACCCTACCCTTTTCCGTTCGGATGATGACGTAGTCTTTCAATCCCTCGATGTACAGCACTTCGGAAAAGTTGACTTTCACGAACTTCTTATCCGCCTTTACGAAGATGAAGTCCTCGGCGTCTCCAATCTCCACATGATGTGCACTCTCTTTGCGCTTCAGCTCAATTTGGTCAACGGCTTTGTTGACAGACTTCATGAAGCGCTCAAGCGAGATGGGCTTGAGCAGGTAGTCCGTTGCATTTAGTTCAAAACCTTCTATGGCATAGTTGGAATAGGCTGTGGTAAAAATAACCAAAGGCGGGTCGGTCAGCGTTTTCAGGAAATCAATTCCAGTGAGTTGTGGCATCTGAATGTCGAGGAACATCAGGTCAACATCGTGTTTCTTCAAAGCCTCGTTGGCCTCGAAGGCATTGGTACAACGTTGTACAAGATTTAAGTCTGGTATTTTTTCCAGGTAAGTTTCCAGCACATCGAGTGCTAGCGGTTCGTCGTCTACAATGATGGTGTTAATCATATTTAGATTGTTGAATTGTGATTATTGGATAGCCAAAGCGTTTAGACCGTGTTCGGAATTTAGCTTCCGGCGAAAAACAGCTCCTTTTTTGATGATATTTCGTTGAAAAATTGGTCACGTAGCTAGGCTATGCTCCCAATTCCCCGACTCATTTACCCCTTTGGGGTCTCATCAAAAAATCAACAATTTTTCACTCGAAACCCAAATTCCGAACACGGTCTTAGTGAAAAGCCATAAAGTCATGAATCCCTCAATTCTCCTTCCTCAATCCTAAGATGCAGTTTGACCATGTATGTCGTTGGTGCATCATCCACGGTTAACTGATAACGATTAGGGTATAGCAGGTCAAGTCTGCGGCGCACATTTACCAAGCCAATGCCGCCACTTCGAGGGTGGAGCTGCTTTAGCATTGCCTCAGCTTTGCTGTTTTCAATTTGTAAATCTATTTCATTGCCTCGAACATCGAGGTGAATATTCACAAAACCTTTTGAAATTTGGCTGCCGAGACCGTGCTTGAAGCAGTTTTCGATGAAAGGTATAAACATCAACGGTGCAATTTTTTGGTTGCTTACCAAGCCATCCACCTCATAGCTGATGTCCACCCGGTTGCCTTGACGAATACGTTCTAGCTCCAGGTAATTGGCGATGTAGTTGACCTCCTTGCTCAGGGGCACCCATTTTTCGTTGCATTCATAGAGCATGTACCGCATCATTTCTGAGAGCTTTAGCACAATGTCGGGTGCAAGGTCAGATTTTTTGAGGGTCAGCGCATAAAGGCTGTTGAGCGTATTGAAAAGGAAGTGTGGGTTGATTTGAGATTTGAGGAACCTCAACTCTGACTGCATCGTCTCTGTGACCAATTCTTGTTTCTCACGAATATTTGTGTACCAATCTATTGTGATTTTTACAATTGTGGAGGTGCTGAGGACGAAAATATTAGGTGCAAATTGCCAGTTCAAATTCTCCAAAACTTGTACCTGCATTTCAGGGTAATTGCCAGATTTTGCGTAGATAAAAAACACCTCCAGTGGCGTGACGACAAAAACAGTCAAGAGAAGCAACCCGAGATACCAAAAAAAACGCTTGTCGGCCAAGTACTTTGGTATCAGGCGATAAACATTGAAATAAACTGCCAGCCCCAGAAAAAAAAGCCGCACTAGGTTATTGCTTAGGGTATAAAAAAATGGCTGCCCAGAAACCAGCACTTCTACCATCGAAAACAACAAGAACAGCGCCACCCAAAACAGCGTGTGCCTGATGGCCCTGGTTGAGGCCAAAAGCAACAGTCTTTTTTTGATGCTGCTACTTAACGTCATTCTATGTTGCCTTTAATATTAATCATGGCGCAAGAATGGCTGTTTTGAAAATAATATCCGCAATAATTTAGATGAAAAAGCTCCTCCGACCGATTTTCAGCTTAAAAACCGCAATGCAAAAGTTGTTGGAAGTCGATTGGCGGCAGAATCTGATAATTCGTACATTTGCATCCGTTTTTTGGGTAGTGCTAATTAATTCAAGTTGCGGATAATTTAAGACTTGAGCTGGTTGATGGAGTT
>JAHEAS010000317.1 GCA_024642645.1 Saprospirales bacterium
CCGGTATTCTCCACCATAATTGAAAACCCCTGCAATGCAGGGGTTTTTTCATTTACAGCTGTCCCAGCACGTCCCGGCTACTGCAAACTTCACTATGCCAGTAGAAATAAAATTGTACCCATCTTTAATATCTACTCACCTTCAGACTTGGGCAAGGAATGGTTTATCTCCTATTCCATTGATGGGAAACCAAAAGCGGAATCAACCGATTTCACACTTTCGACGAAAGAATGGCAGCGGCGATGGAACTTCGTGCGACGCTTGAATCGGAATATGAGCCAGATTTACCACTGATTGAAAAAATGCTAAATTCATGCGAAGCGAAGTTCCCCCGCTGGCGGGAAAAGAGCTATCAAACCTTTAAATCGAAAATTGACTGCTTCGATGAATGGGCAAATGGTGGGTATTTACAAAGGAACCGCTCAAAGAATTCTCCAAATACCTGCTTGGCTAAAAACACAACACGACTTACAATGCTTGCCTCGTCGTTTTCAAGCGGGTTTCCAAGGCGCTTGGCTTGGCGGTCGAGGCGCTGACGACGGGGCTCAACCAGGGCATGGTTGCAGGTGGCGTATTGGGCATCAGTTTGGTGAGTTCAATGAGGAAAACCGATGTATTGTTTTGGTCAGCCATGACCAACGGATTGCAGCCTTTGCCGACCGGATTTTTTACTTAACCGATGGTAAGGTGGTAATTCAAAAATCAGCTGAATAGGCACCTTTGCTGGTGGCACAAACCTTATTCTAAAGAATATGGCTTTCAATTCTCAACCCCGCAAACTCCGCTTGTAAAGCCTATAAATGAGTCCACTTACCATGAGCGAAGCAATGCCCAACAGCAACAGAATTATCAGCATGGCACTGTTGGTGTAGCGCTGGAGCAGAAAGCCTAACACGATGAAGAAAACATTGACGCCCACCAGTACGGAAGTGGCTTGCATGTGCGATAGACCGGCATCGAGCAAGTGGTGGTGAATATGGCTACGGTCTGGATGAAGTGGATGCCGACCACGGAGGATACGGGTGGTGAATACCCGCAACGTATCAAACAATGGGAGGATTAGAATGCCAATGGCCACACCCGGCGCCGCATTGATTTTGAAAGGGTGCAGGTCTTCCAGCATACTGTTGAACTCAATAAAGTTAATGGTGAGGATAGAGCAAATCAAGCCGAGTAGCAGTGCCCCGGTATCGCCCATGAATATTTTGGCAGGGGAGTAATTGTATTTTAAAAACGCCGTTGTAGCACCTGCTGCCGAGAGTGCCATGATGGCAAAATCATACCTTTTGACCAATAGAAACCAAATGCCAAGCGTGCCGGTAATGAGAATGGTCAGACTGCCCGAAAGTCCGTTGATGCCGTCCATCAGGTTGAGGGCGTTGATGATGACGATGATGGTGAAAATTGTGAGAGTGGCACTCCAAAAAAGATTGATTTCCTCGATACCCATGATGCCGTGAAGGCTAGTAATGCGGACCCCAGCCTTGAAAAAAAGGATGCCTGCGGCGAGCACTTCCACCATCAATTTTTTTGAAGGCGATATTTCAGTGATGTCGTCTTTCACGCCTACCAAGAAAATAAGAATGAAAGAACAGAGAACGTATTGGAGGTCGCCGCCATACTGAGAGAATGGCGTCCAAAGCATAATACTGAAAATGGCGCCGGCAAAGATAGCCACACCGCCCAGCCGGGGTGTACTGACCACATGGCTCCGTCGTTCGCCAGGTTCATCGTAAAGTTTTTTGTCAATCGCCACCCGAATGACCGGGGGGATGACAAAATAAGTCAGCGTAAACGCCGTAATGAAGCTGATGATGACGTCGTAGTCGTACATATTGGATGCTTGGGCTATAGTGAGAAAACCTATGCAAATATAGCGTGTTTTCCCATCTGTTTACAGAAGGCTATATAATTCAAGTTGCGGATAATTTCAGACTTGAGCTGGTTGATGGAGTTTATGAGGTTGAGAAGGGTTGATTTTACCCCCAAGCTGCTAAGTATAACGTTTATTAACCAGCATCCGCAACTTAGGTTAAATAAATGCTGGATTTTGCATGAACTACAACCAAATAGAAGGCCTAACAAACAGTGTAAAAACCGCTATCGGCAAAATCAAATGATTCAACTGGCAGCTTTTCTTATTTTTGCCGACCAAAGGGTCAGTAGGTATTTCCGCAGATGGATCTAAAATCAAAAATAAACTTGGAAAAACTGCCTCGGCACATCGCTGTCATCATGGATGGCAACGGACGCTGGGCAAAAGAACACGGCATGCCCCGTGTTTTTGGGCACCGTAACGGCGTGAAGGCCGTGCGGGAAACCACTGAAGCATGTACCGAATTGGGCGTGGAATACCTGACACTTTACGCCTTTTCCACGGAAAACTGGAAGCGCCCAGAGTCGGAAGTGAACGCCCTGATGACCCTCCTCGTCGAGACCATCAAGAAAGAAATCAAAACCCTCAACGAAAACGGGGTGCGCCTTCGGGCCATAGGCGACATTAGCCGACTGCCTGGAAAAAGCCACAAAACCCTTTTGCAAGCCATTGAAGACACCAAGGGGAATACGCGCATGACACTGGTATTGGCCTTGAATTACAGCGCCAAATGGGAAATTGTAGAAGCGGCCAGAAAGCTGGCAAAAGCTGCAAAAGCTGGCGAAATAGACCCTGCTGAACTGGGTGAGGAGGCATTCGCCAATGCCCTTTCCACCAGCGGCATGCCCGACCCGGAGCTGCTCATCCGAACGAGCGGCGAAAACCGAATCAGCAACTTTCTGCTCTGGCAAATTGCCTACGCTGAACTATATTTTACGCCTACGCTTTGGCCGGACTTCCGAAGGGAGCACCTGTACCAAGCCATCATTGACTTCCAACACCGGGAGCGCCGTTTTGGTAAAACCAGTGAGCAGCTTTGAAAGTGTTGGCAGTTCGACAGTGTGCAGTTGGCAGTCAGGAACTGCTAACTTGGCCCTGACTGCCAACTGCACACTGTCGAACTGTCGAACTTCTTTTCAATACAACCTCTGCCCGTTCAAATCGCACCTTCCTATCGCACGGGACATTTTATCAGCACCAACTACAAGAGTTTGAGCAAAGCTGCGTTTCTTTGCAATCCTTTTGAAAAAGCATACCCTTTTGCATGAAAAAAATATCAGGTCTTTTACCACTTCTATTTGCTTTCGCCCTGACGGGCAATCTTGCTGCGCAAAGCAGCACCGATACCCTGCCGCCCGTCATGGATTACTCCAAAGCTAAGGATTACGAAATCGGCGGCATCCGGGTGACGGGCGCTACATTTAGTGACCCCACTGCCATCACTTCCATTGCCGGGTTTCGGGTCGGCGACCGAATCAGGATACCCGGCGGAGAAGTCCCCAGGGCCATTAAGGCACTGTACAAACTGAGCCTTTTCACTGATGTCCAGATTTTTAAGGAGAAAACCATCGGCGACGTAATTTTCCTTGAAATCTCCGTGGTCGAACGCCCCCGCCTTACCACGCATTCTTACAAGGGCGTCAAAAAAGGCAATCATGACGACCTCAACGAGGAAGTCAACAAATACCTTATCAAAGGTGGTATCGTGACCGAGGCCATCAAGGCCAGCGCCGCTTTTGGCATTGAACAATACTATATTGACAAAGGCTACTACGATGTGAAGGTGAAGGTGGACGAAGTCAATGACACTTCTCGCATCAATTCGGTGAAGCTGGTGTTCAACATTGACCGTGGGACCAAAATCAAAATTGACGATATCACTTTTTCCGGAAACACAAACGTCAAGGACCGCAAGTTGCGCAATCTGATGAAAGAAACCCGCCGCAAAAAACGCATCTTCGCTGGCTCAAAGCTTATTCGGACGGAGTACGAAGGCGACAAGAAAAAAATCATTGCCTACTACAACAAAGTGGGCTTTCGGGATGCCCTCATCGTAGAAGACAGCATCTGGCGGGCCACCAAAAAAGACGGCACAAAAGGCAACCTGCTCATCCACCTCGACATTGCCGAAGGTAACCGGTATTATTTCCGAAACATCATCTGGAAGGGTAATTCAATTTACGCAACCAAGGACCTTGACAACGTGCTCGGAATCAAAAAAGGGGATGTGTACAACGCCGAAATGCTTGAAACCCGCCTCCGGTTTAGCCAGGACGGACGGGATGTCAGCTCGCTCTACATGGACAACGGCTACTTGTTCTTTAACGTGGAACCCATTGAAGTGGCAGTGGCCAGCGACTCCATTGACCTTGAACTGCGCATATTTGAAGGCCCACAGGCCACCATTGACAAGGTCACTATTCAGGGCAACGACCGCACCAACGAGCACGTGATACGGCGGGAGCTTTTCACGGTGCCAGGTGAAAAATTTAGCCGCTCTGACATCATCCGCTCACAGCGTCAGATTATCAACCTCGGTTATTTCAACCCAGAAAATCTCGGCATCAACACCCCTGTGAATCCGCAGCGTGGCACAGTGGATATCGAGTACACGGTAGAGGAAAAACCCTCCGACCAGTTGGAGCTTTCAGCAGGTTGGGGCGGAAAGGGAAGGGGCGTTATCGGTACGCTTGGCGTGGCGTTCAACAACTTCTCCGCCAGAAATATTTTCAACAAAGAAACCTGGAGCCCGCTCCCACAGGGCGATGGCCAACGCCTCTCGCTTCGTGCACAGACCAACGGACGGTTCTTCCAATCGTACAATATATCTTTCACCGAGCCTTGGCTTGGGGGCAAAAAACCCAACTCGCTCACGGTGGCTGGCTTTGTGTCCATCCTTTCCAACGGCTACAACCGCAACAGCGAGTTTTACGGCAAACTGACCAATGGCGGCGTAACCGTCAGCCTCGGCACTCGCCTAAAAGTGCCTGATGACAACTTCGTTTCTTCAACGGCGCTCAACCTGCAAGTCATCAAACTGCAGAATTACGTGTTCAGCAGCCGTGGCCTCTTCCGTACAGATAAAGGCGAAACAGTTTCAGAAGGCAATTTCAGGAACTTCAGTATCACGCAGACCATTGCCCGTACCACCATCAACAACCCCATCTTTCCACAAGAAGGTTCTAGGGTGCAGGTTTCCGTGCAACTTACACCTCCATACTCCTTGTTCAATAAGGACAAAGATTATATGAACATACCGCC
>JAHEAS010000318.1 GCA_024642645.1 Saprospirales bacterium
AACGGAGAAGACCTGCAATTGGTGCTGTACGCCCGGCTTGTTTCACCGGAAAGTGAATGGGCGCACACGGCCTATTTTATCGTGGAAAACGGCAAGCTGCTGGCTCGAAATTCCCGGGCATTTCAAAATATCTCCCCCATCTCTCCGCTGGACGACCACCGGGACGTGAACGAGGGCATTCTTGCCCAAATGCACGCTACCTGGCAATGGCGCATGGCCCAGTTGTCCGAGGGCCTGATTGAAGTACGCTGTCGCCAAACACTTGCCGCCATTGAGGGCACCTACGGAGAAGACCACGGGGCAGCAATGAGCAACCTACTGGAAATGAAAGGCGAGGACGCCAAATACGACGATTACCGGGTGCTGATAAATTTAATTGAATGACAAATGTCCTTTTTTTCTGATTTTGTTTGCGCCAAAACTTCCTTACCTTAGCGTTATCGTTTTCGGACATCTTACCTAAAGCCTAAAATCCCCCCAGGTGGGTCACGGCGTTTTTTCCATATAGCTACTTAACTGACGGGGGTTATCCCTATATTTTTATCATCAAAAACTGAATCCATGTACACTTGTACCACTTGTCCCATTTTTACAAAAAAAAGGCAACGGACTCCACATGTTTTGCTCCGCAAAACTATGTCCGTCGTCCTGCTTGCCATGTCGTTTTTCACGCTCCAGTCTTGGGATTATTACCAGCCTTGGAACATTGACAGCTCCCCACCGGTAGCCCTTCAGCCAGTTGGCGCATGGGCCAACCTGAGCCAGGCGCAACGGCTTGCACTGCAAGGCGGTGGCGTTGTCACCAACTTTAACTCCGGCATTTGCAGCGGAGGAAACCCCATTCTCCTCAACATCAGTGCGGGGCCAGCGCCCAGTGCACCCGTCAACAACGCCATCAACACCCGGCAGCCACGGCGCTGGGGCAACACCTCGTTCTACCTCGCCCGCCAAAACATGGGGGGCGCTGGGGTGCAGTACTGTTTCGACCTCAGCATCGCCGCCGGTTTCAGCATGGACAGCCGAGAGCACGCCTATTTTGCCAATGGCGAAAATATCGGCGTAACGGCGCTCAATGGCGTCAACCCGGTGCCGTTGACGGCCAGCTACCAAGGCACTTCCCCCGGTGGCGCCACCATCACTGGCAACGGCACAGGAAGTGTCCACTTCAATGCCAACGGCAAAACGGGCGGTGGTCTGTGGTGGAACCTCCATTCCGGCGGCCAGCCTGTCACGCGGGTTTGCATCGAATACTACGCCTCACCGGGCGAACTGCCTACCATCGAGCCTTTCCGTCTCAGCATTGACGGCACAAAATGCGTGGCCGATGCACCCGTCGTTTGCGGCAACAGCTCTCCCGTGAGCCGATGGGGCAGGCTCGGCTCAAATCTGGGCACCGGTCTTGACGACGGCCAGCCAGTTTACGATTTCAACAGCGGCTTCTGCGATGAGTCTGGCGACCCCATCAATTTCATCGAAATAAACGCCAACCCATCCATTGCCTCCGGCAACATTGATTTCCTCAACAACAAACCGCCACGCCCCTACGGTCGGCACAGTTTTGACAACAGCCGGGAATACGTTGGTGCTGGCGGAAATACCTACTGCTTCACGCTCGACGAGGCACGCCCCATCCGCATCAACTCGCTGGAGCACAAATTTTTCGCAGGCCCAGAGCGGGTGCGCATCAATGCTTGGCTCGGTGCCGACCCCGTCGGCATGGCGGGTTTCAGCAACGGCCCAACTCCGGTAAGCAATGCCAACGGCCTCACGTTCAGTGGTTCGGGCTACGGCAAAGGCGTGGCATGGAGCGCCACTTCCAACGACCAGCCCGTGTCGCAGGTCTGTGTGGAGTACTGGCGGGTTAGTGGCGGCGCCCTCACGGGTGAGCCTTTTTCACTTGAACTCTGTGCAACCCGATGCCTGTTCGACGACAGCTATGCCTGTTCGCTGAATCCAGGGGCTTGCTCCGCAAATCTTCCAGACATTAAAATTACCAAAACCGTGATGCCCATCAACGAGTTTGGCCTGAACACCTGCACCAATGCCAGCGGAAATGTTGACTTCCCAGCCTACAAAATCAGCATCACGATGCTCAACAATGCGGGTTCTGCCAAAGAGCTTTTCCTCGAAGACGACCTCCTCAACTACCTCGCCGCTGCATATGTGGATACGTTGACTGCTCCGCAAATTGTGGATTCAAATGCGTCCGGCCTGCCGCTGATAAACCCATTGTATGATGGGCGGGATTACACCGATATCTTCCTCCCCAACACAGGCTGGCTCGGTGCCGGGCAGTACCTCACCGTGGAATTCAACGTTGCGCTCGACCCCAATGCACCCGGCGCTTTGACGGCCCTGTGCAACACCGCATTTGGCGGCGGCCTCTCCAATGGTGGCTTTGTAGTCAGCGACCTATCCGGCGACTTTGGAAGTGGGTTCAGCGACCCAACCCCTGTCAACAACCTGCTGCCGGCTGGCGTCATTGCCACTCCCGCACAGGACGTGACTATGGAGGCCACGTTGATGAACTACATGAACGCTATACAAGCCTGGGTGGACAACCATGGCGGTGCTACTTTCGGCGTGCCCGGCTGCGGCCCAGTCACTTGGACAAGCGACTTTGACATGGACAACTGGGTCTGGAATTGCAGTTATATTGACGGACACATTGACGTGACCTTCACGGCACACGACAACTGCGGGCACACGTTCACCACCTGCGCCACCTTCACCCTTGAAGACACGCAAGGCCCAAGTTGCGTAAAAGCCACCAACCTCGACCTCGACTGCGGCGACCCAAATGCTGCCGCCGACCTCGACCATTGGCTCAACTACTCAGGCAACTGGAACGACCTCAGCCAGCCTGTTGTATTCACCCACGACTTTACTGGCCTGACGGGCAACGAGTGCAGCGGCGATACCATCACCGTCACTTGGACCGGCACGGACAACTGCGGCAACACAACCATTTTCGTCGGTTACCTCACGGTCAGCGACAACCAGGCACCAATCCTGCAAAACGTTCCGGCTGATGTCACACTTGACCCTTGCACGGCCATTCCGCCTGCGGCAAACGTGACAGCAACTGACGCTTGCGACCCCAGCGTGACGGTTGATTTCGATGAAGCCACGACGGGCCCATATTGCAACCAGGTCATCACCCGAACCTGGACGGCGACCGACGATTGTGGGAATTCCGTTTCTGCTTCGCAAACGATTCACGTTGTGGACAACCAAGCCCCCGTTTTCTCCAATGTGCCTGCTGATACCACCGCCGAATGCCCCAACGTGCCGCCCGTGCAAGACCCAACCGTGACGGATTGCTCCCCGTTCACCGTTGTTTTTTCCCAGCAACAAACTGGCGGCGCCTGCCCATTGCCCAATATCATCGTCCGCACCTGGATTGCCATCGATACTTGCGGCCATGCCGACACCGTGACCCAAACCATCACGATGACACCGCCGAACGTGCCGTCCACCCTGATTTGGACCTACGTGCCACCCGACACGACGACCACCTGCGACCAGAATCCCGGCTTCGGAATTGCCTTGGCCGAAACGACCTGCCCAGCAGGCGGTCTCAGCGTCAGCTTCACCGACGTAGTGAACTCCAACGGCGACTGCAGCCAGCCGTTCAGCATCACCCGCACCTGGATTGCGCATGATGCCTGCGGCAACATGATTACCGCTTCGCAAACCATCAGCACTGGGCCAGATACCCAAGCGCCACTGTTTGCCAGCGACACGCCCGATACCATCGCCGTGGACTGTGGCGGGCCGCTTTACCAGCCAGTAGCTTTCGACAATTGCGGAGCAACTGCCCTCAGCTACGTGGACACCGCAAAAACGGGCGACTGCGCCACGGGCTTCCAGTTCACCCGGATTTGGACAGCCACCGATTTATGTGGCAACAGCACGGAATTCACGCAGTACGTGACCACCAACCCCGATACCACGGCGCCAGTGTTCATCTTCGTGCCCTACGACCAGTTCTTCGACTGTGAGGATACCATTAGTTTCCCTGACCCGATTGCTTTCGACAACTGCTCAGACGTGACCATCACTTGGCAGGACAGCATCATCGGAACGGGCGACTGCCATTTCGTGGACACCATCGAATACGGCTACGACATCATCCGCACCTGGACGGCCACTGACGACTGCGGCAACTTCACCACCGCTACCACCAGCGCCTGGGTACTGCCCGGCTTCAACAGCGGCAACATGATTGCTTTCGCTTACGTGCCGGAGAACCTGACGGTGGATTGCAGCGGCAATGCGGTCTTCGGCGATCCGGTCTGCCATTCGGCTTGCGGAGCACTCACCATCACTTACGTGGACGAAATCACGGCAGGCGACTGCACCTCCGCAACGACCATTACCCGGCACTGGACGGCCACCGATATTTGCGGCAACTCGACCTTTGCGGAGCAAACCATCGTCATCATGCCCGACCAGTCGGCACCTGTTTTCACGCTGGCCTCACAAGACTTGACGATAAGCTGCGCAACGGGCGGAACGCCTGATTTTGACATCCCGACCATCACGGACAATTGTGCCGATGGCGCTAGCCTGACCATCAGTCACCACGACGACTGGGGCACTGGCAACACTGCCTGCGCCAACCAAACCGTCACCCGCACCTGGACGGCGGTGGATGCCTGTGGCAATGCGGCCACTGCTTCGCAAACCATCACCATTGTAGACGACGTGGCACCAGTTTTTGAAAACCTACCAGCCGATGCGTCGCTGACCTGCAGCGAAGCTGTCGTGTTCGGCACACCAACGGCTGCTGACAACTGCTCAACGGCGAGCCTGACGCACACCGACGAGGTGTTGAATTTGGCCTGCGGCCAACAGCACGTGAGAACATGGACGGCAGTGGATGCCTGCGGCAACTCGACCATTGCGCAGCAAAAAATAACGGTAACGGACAGCGAGCCACCGAGCTTCAGCAACGTACCAGCAGATGAGGCGCTGACCTGTGGCCAGCCTGTCGAATTTGGCACGCCTGATGCGACGGACGGCTGTTCGCTTGTGAGTATGACACACGCTGACGAAGTGCTGAATTTGGCCTGCGGCCAACAACACATCAGAACGTGGACGGCGGTGGAT
>JAHEAS010000319.1 GCA_024642645.1 Saprospirales bacterium
TGTGACGGACAGTGTGCCGACCACCGATGGCACCTTGCATTTCAACAACGAGCTGTCGCATTTGCCGGATGTTCAACTGGATTTAAAAGAATTCAACAATCCTGACACCCTCAAGACTTTGGTTTATTCCTTCAAGCCTGGCATACCGAATTTTATTGCAAACACCTCAATCCCGGCCTACAGTTTTACCCGCAAGTTTGAAATTAACTTAATCACAAGTGCAGGTCAGGCGATACCGTGGCTGCCCGTTACGAACATTCCGAATGGCGGTGATGCTATATTCAGGGCTTATCTGTTGGGGACTCAATCAAAGGGTGAACAATTTGTAACCTTCGGTCCGCAAATACCGGAATACGTCTTACGGGACCCTCCAGGCAGTGGAAGTTCGGCCAGCAGGTCCATTGGCACGACAAAATCAGAATCAACGGAATGGAGCTGGAGTTTAGGGGGCGCTGTAAATACCAAATCGCTGATTTATGCCGGTGCAAAATTCAGTGTGGGACTCGGCGTTCAAACTGAAGTAGAAGTAGAAAACAACTTCTCGGCTGGGTTTAAAGTCGAAATCGGAGGAGGGAACAAAGGCTCCCAGTCAATGACCACCACCAACACAAAAGCATGGTCCACCTATGATGGGACGGTAATCGCTCCCGGGGCAAACAGTGATATTTATATTGGAAAATCAAAGAATGTCCAGTTTGGCATTGCAGAAGAACTCGCCATTGTCCCAAACGACCTGCTGGGTCAAATTGACCCATTGGCTGGCCCCGATGCTGCGGGTGGTATGAGTGGATTTTCTTTTGGCAAAAAATATGGCCTATCAGTGGTGCCTGGAGGCTACCAGACCAATTTTATCTTCAACGAATATGACATCAAGAATTTGACCATTCCAAACTTGGTTCACCTTCGAAACGTCATGCTGCAGTCCAACCCAAAATACACCAGTCACCTGGATTTGGACGACGAGAACTATGGCAAGAACAACGACGACCCAGTCTTTGGCAACAGCGTATCCACTATGACGCCAAACGCAGGTGAAATGGCCGACCTCGATGGGCCAAGCTATCTGTATGACGCAATGGATCTGCAAGATTCACTGATAGGTGATTCGGTCAGGGTTATCAACCAGCAAATAAGCAAATGGGAAGAGGCTATTCGCCTAAACGAATGGGAAAAAGTAAACATTGGCAATCTAACGGCCATTGATAGTTTGCGAGAGAAAGCTTTAGACGAATTGGACAATCAATACAAGGCGACCATTATTGCCTACGATGCCCTTATTGCTGCAAATGGGCTTGGTGGGGTGGTCATCGCATATGGGCTGGCCGCCAGTCCCGTCCCAGGGACAGCTTTTGCTGGTTATGCCACATTTGCTGTTACCACAGGTACGGGGATAGCATTGGCCGAATTGTCTGAGGATTATGAATCCTACCTTGCAGAAAAGAACCGAATCGAGCAAAAATTTGAGCAGCTGGGTACACCAGTCAACTACACAATAACGGGTGGAACATCTATTGAGGAATCTATCACGCACGAATCAGCTGTCTCACATAGTCGCTCCATGGAGTATTCGATGACAGCAGGATTATACGCCGAAGTAAAAGGAAAAGTAAGTGGCAATGGAGTAGGGTTGGAAAAAGGAATCGAGATGCAATTTAAAAGCGGCCGTGATTGGAGCAATCAGTCTTCTTCAACCGAAACCGTCAGCTACAAACTCAACGAGACGGACATAGGTGACTTGATTTCAGTGGATGTTTATCCCTCCATGTTGGGTTGGGGCCCCATCTTCAAGACCAAAGCAGGTAGTGCCACTTCCTGCCCACACGAAGAAGCCATCGTGACCTCTTACTACGAGCCGGGCACGGTCATCAGCCCGAACACTTTGCAGTTGGATAAACCAGCCATATCGGTTAGCCAAAACATCTTGACCAATATTCCAGCGAACGAAGCAGCCGTGTTCAATCTTACTTTAACCAATGAATCGGAACTTGGTTATACACAGGGCTACGAGCTTCGAACCATCTCCAACAGCAACCCGTTCGGTGCCATCGTCCGCTTCGATGGGGTATTTGCCCAATCCGTTGAAGTACCGGGCAACTCCAGCATCAACAAGGTGATGACTATCCAAAAAGGCCCAGGTTCTGTGTACAACTATGACAGTATCCTCGTGGTATTCGCCTCGCAATGCCAGTACACAGCCGGCACCGGGTTTAATACGGACATCGCAGACTCAGTCTATGTCTCGGCACACTTCCTGCCAACCTGCACAAACGTGTCCATCGCCAGCCCAGAACCCAACTGGGTGCTCAACAACTCATTCAATGACACCATGCCAATGGCCATCATTGATTACAATATCAACTTGTCCGACTTGAACTTCCTTCGGGTGGACTACAAGCCTTCGGATAAGCCTAACTGGATTGGCCTGCAAACCTTTTTGAAGGACACTTCCGGCCTGAACGACCCAAGCTTGACACCGATACCCACAGGCGTGCCGTTTACGCTGTACGATTGGGACGTCGCACAATTACCGGACGGGGATTACGACCTTCGTGTGCTTTCAAAATGCGAGTTTGCAGAAAAAACTTCGGCCACCCATTCCGGCGTCATCGACCGGATAAACCCGCATCCGTTTGGTAATCCTTCGCCAGCGGACGGCATCCTGTCGCCCAATGACGAGATTTCCATTAAGTTCAACGAGCCGATTTATGCGGGTGCCATCAACCCGACCTTCAACTTCGATATCCGAGGTGTCACCAATGGCACGGAAGTGGACCACAGCACTTCCCTCTACTTCGACAACGTGAACGACTATGTGGAAGTGACTGGTGGTGTGGCATTGCAACGGCGTGATTTCACCATCGAGTTTTCTGCAAAAAGAAGTGGCACAGGTGAGGAAGCCCTAATCAGTCAGGGCACCGACTTGAACGAACGCCTGTTTATCGGCTTTGATGCTGGCAACCATTTCGTTTTCAGGATAAACAATCAGCAAGTCGTTTCGACGGCCACTTTTGCCGACAACAACTGGCACTACTTCGCCGTGAGCTATGATTACGAAGCAGAAACTGCCCTGTTGTTCGTGGCCGATGGCACCAACACAGCCTACGTTTCGAACAATGGCAACACGACCATTTACCCGGATTACGTGGGTTCTGGCAAACTGCTCATCGGCAAGAACTCAGTGAACAACAACGACTTCTTTGGTGGCAATTTCCATGAGCTTCGGATTTGGAACACTGCTCGCAGTTTGTCGGAATTCTCCCTTTACAAAAGCATGCTTTTGAGCGGCACCGAACTTGGCCTGATGTACAACTGGCGCATGGACGAAGCGGATGGCATTATTGCAGAAGAGCATATCCGCCGCAGGGACGCTACCATAGTCGGCCCTATCTGGCAGATTGCCCCCAACGGAAGTTCTGCTGCATTCGACGGCAACGACGACTATCTCAAGGTGTTCACCGGCGATGTGAACATCACACCGGGCATGGATTTCACGCTGGAGTTTTGGTTCAATTCCACACAAGCTGGTGCGGCCACTTTGTTCTCCAATGGAACGGGCAACGGCCTCTCAGCAGACTCGCTGTTTTCCTGGAACATCGACAAAGATGTTGATGGATTGATTCACGTCAAGCATTACGGCATCGACTTCGTAGCCACCAACGAAGACTATTTTGATGGGATGTGGCACCATTTCGCCTTGGTATTGCAGCGGTCTGGCAATCTTACCTCGTACATTGATGGCAACCTTCAAAGCGCTGCACAGGCATTGGACTTCTAGCAATTGGGTGGCAGCAACATCTACCTTGGCGCACGGGGCTACATGGTCAACCAGAGCGAAACCATCGAGAACCGTTTCGTTGGCAAATTGGATGAGTTCAGGCTTTGGAACACCGCCAGGAAGGTGGCCCAAATTAAACGGGACAAGCAAAACCGCATGAACGGCGACGAATTGGGCTTGAAACTTTACCTGCCATTCGAGAACTATGCACTCGACCCAACAGGTATACCCATCCTGACGCCATCATTCAATGAGCAAATCAACGTTGGCTTGCACACGGTCAACAACAACGGTGGCGTGGTACTGAGCAGCGTGACACCAACGCTCAAGCTGCCTCGACCCGTGCAGGCTATCGCCTTCACCTACTCGGTGAACAACGACCAGATTATCCTGACACCAACCACTTCTCAAGAAATTATTGAAAACGTCACCCTGGACGTGACGGTGGAAGGGCTCAAGGATTTGCACGGCAACGTCATGGAATCGCCAGTCACTTGGATTGCTTATGTTGATAAAAACCAAGTGGTTTGGCAGGACGACCTGCTCTCCTTCTCAATGATTCAGGGTAACAACCTGTCGTTCAACTCTGGCATCTTGAACCAAGGTGGCGCAGCAAAAGTCTTCGAGATACTCGATGTTCCTTCCTGGCTCACCGTGACGCCACAGTCCGGCACCATCAACCCAAACAGTGCCTTGAACGTCCACTTTGAGGTTGACCCAGATGTGAGCATTGGCAACTACACCAATGACATCAGCCTGTTGACTGATTTCAACTATCCAGAGCGGTTGACGATTGAACTGAAAGTTAGAAAGCAACAACCCAACTGGTCGGTAAACCCTGCGAATTTTGAAAACTCCATGGGCATCATCGGCCGATTGAAAATCAACAACGTGGTCTCCACGGACGTGGAAGATATGCTGGTAGCCATGGTCGCTGGACAAGTGAGGGGCGTGGCACATCTTGAATACGTTCCTCAGTATGATTTCTACCTCGTGTTCATGGACGTGTACAGCAACGCAGCCTCAGGTGAAGCACTGGAGTTCCGCATTTGGGATGCCAGTTCTGGAACGATATTCACCGATGTTTTGCCAACCAATATCACCTTCAGTTCCAATGCAATATTGGGTAATCTAACTGTTCCGCAGTTGTTCACCACTGGGAATAAAATGTCGATGGATGTGACATTAAACTCAGGCTGGAACTGGCTCGGCTTCCCACTCCAACCGGATGTTCCGACTAATATAAACAGCATTCTATCATCGTTTCAGCATACGAACGGGGATCAAATCAAAGGTCAGTTTCAGTATGCCAACTACAACGGCAACTCCAACAACTGG
>JAHEAS010000320.1 GCA_024642645.1 Saprospirales bacterium
CAGTTGTCCATAGGTGGTTTCGATATTTTCAAAACAAAAGGCGCCAAATCGCAGTGGCAGACCGCCGAGAACGTTGGCACACCGCTCAACTCGCCTGCCGACGATTTTTCCTTCGTAAAAACGCCCTCCGGGGAAGGCGGCTTCATCGTTTCCAACCGCAGCTACGGTATGGACAAAGTGAATACCACCGATGAGGATATTTTCGGATTTACTTACGAAACACCAGTTGTGCAATATGTAGCCCGTGGAGAGGTATTCAGCAAGGCCAGCCGGGAGGTATTGGAAGACGTGGAAGTGGCCATCTATGAAATTGACGACAAGGGCCAGCGCCGCTTTTTGAAGAAAGTCGTTTCCACAAACGGTCACTATGACTTTGCCGTGGAGCCGTCCCGCAAGTATGCGCTCGAAGCTACCAAAGATGGATTTTTTGCAACTTCCTATGATTTTGACAGCAACGATTACAACGACTATACTGACTTTGGCGCCCCGCTCTACATGGAGCCTTATGGTGTCGGCGGCGGTGATGAGGGCGACTCAATGAAGGAGGATGCCCAGAAAATAGCCGTGGCAGAAAAAGTAGAGGCGCCAAAGAAGAAGGAAACGCCAATTAAAGAAGTGGTGAAACCGGAAGCACCTAAAAAAGAGGAAGCGCCCAAGAAAGAAGTGGTCACGAAAACCACTCCTACCAAGGCTAAAGCCGAGGCCAGCAATGCTGCTCCAATGACGACTGGCACTTACTACAAAATTCAAATCATCGCCTTGAAAAGCGTTAACTTGAACCACTCCCGTTTTGGCAACGTGAAAAATATGCGCCGTATCGACAAGGAGTTTTACAGCGACCGCAAGCTCTACCGGGTCATGTTGGCCGATTATGCTACCCTTGAGGAAGCACAGGCTGACTTGCCGAATATCCGCAGTTCAAATAAAGACTTCGCAGATGCCTTCATCGTGGAATACAAAGATGGAGAGCGTGGGGATACGGTGAATAATTGATTCAAACTGTTTCAGGACGGAACAAACAAAGCAAAAAAACCGCCGATGCAATCGCAACGGCGGTTTTTTTATTGGCAAAAAATCAGGGCAGATAAATTAGCAAAGGATTGACTGCCAACTACCCAACTTCATCAAGGCTTCGCCGCCTTCTCAAAATCCCCTGCCTTCACGTACACAAACTTCGACGGGTCCACGTACTTCTTCATGGCGGCGTTGATTTGAGCTGGCGTCAGTGCCATAATTTTCTTTTCCATTTCGGCATCCCACATCATCGTGCGGTCGAGTTGGAGGTAGCTGTTGAGGGTGCTGGAGAGGCTGCGGTCTTCTGCCCGGTTCATGCCCCGGCTCTGGATATAGCCCGACTTGGCGGCGGCTAGTTCCTCGGCAGTGAAACCCTCGCTGCGCATCTTGTCAATCTCCTCTTTGAAAGCAGCTTCCAGTTTCTCGGCATTTTCCGGTGCGTAAATGGCATACGCTTGGAACATACCCGACTTGTCCTCGCTGCTGGCACTCAGGCCAGAGCCAACGCCGTAGCTCAATCCCTCCTTCTGGCGAATGCGAACCGCCAAGCGGGAATTGAGGAACCCGCCACCGAGCATGAAATTGCCCATCACCAAGGCCGGATAGTCTGGGTCGTTGTCGCTGATGTTGAGTGGCATACCGGCGATGAACACGGCATTGGCCTTGTCCGGTGTGTTGATGGCCTCACTTTTTGCCTTCACTTCCTTGTAAGGTGATGGCACCCGGGTGTAGCCTGCGGGGCTTTTCCAGTTGCTGAACTGCTCCATCGTCACTTGCTCAACTGCCTTTTGGTCGAAGTCGCCGACCACGGCCAACGTGGCATCAGTCGTGCCATAGAATTTGTTGTAAAACGCCTTCACATCCTCCAGCTTGAGGTTTTTAATAGCTGCTGCCTCTTCGTCAAGCGACATCACGTAACGAATATCGCCTTTTGGATATGGGCTCATCGTGCGGCGGAAAGTCGAAACTGCCAACGCCTGTGGGTCACTGCGCTGCGACTCGATACCCGCCAATTGTTCCTCTTTCAGCTTCTCAAATTCTTCCGCTGAGAACGTCGAGTTCTTGAGCATATCACCCACGAGCTTCATCACCTCAGGCAGGTTGTCGTGTTCCGCTTCAATGCTAACGCTGGCTGTACTACCACCGCCGAAGATACTTACCCTGGCCTTCAGGCGGTCAAGTTCGTCCTGCAATTGCTGGCGGTTCATGGCCTTCGTGCCCTTGTCGAGCATCATGGCCGTGAACGTGGCGGCCACATCCTGGTTCATCAAGGACTTTTCATCCCCAAAGCGCAGCGTCATACGGGCTGACACGCTGTTTCCCCTTGTTTCCTTCGGTAAAAAAGCGAACTCGATTCCCTTGTCCTTGGCTTCGCCCCGGGTGGTGCGCTTTTCGATGTTTTCGGGAGCAGGGTCAAAGTCTTCCCCTTCGGCGATGGCCTCCTTGCCCTTGTAGTTCGCCAGCAGTGTAGCTAGGTTTGGTGCATCGGGTATCTCCGAGCGGTCAGGGCTTTTATCAGGAATAAAAAGTCCTGTCGTGCGGTTGGATGGCTTAAAATATTTTTTGGCGACAGCTACTACGTCCTCCACCTTCACATCCTCCACGTTGTCACGGAACAAGAAAGCCAGTCGCCAATCGCCCATGGCGATGTAACCACTGGCCTGAAGGCCCACGGACGCCGAACTTTTGAAGCCAAGCTCCCAATTTTTCAGCAAGCGCTTCTTTGCCCTGTCCACCTCCTCAGCGGTTGGTGGGTTAGTGGTCAGCTCGTCAAGTACTTTTAACATGGTAGTTTGGGCGTCATCAAGTGAGCTTTCCTGCCGCACATCAGCGTTGATGTACATGAAGCCGCCCTCTCTTAGGGCAGGCGCAAACGACCAAACCGTTGCAGCTTTCTTTGATTCTACCAGTTCTTTGTAGAGGCGGCCAGCTGGTTGGCTCGTCAGTATTTCATCCAAAACAGCCACGGCAGCGTACTCTGGGTGAGCGCCCGGCGGTGTGTGATAGAAGCAGGATGCCACTTGCACATCGCCTGTGCGACGGAGCGTTACGTTTCGCTCACCGTCCTGTGTTGGGTCTTTCGTGTAGGTCGGAATGAGTTCACGGGTCGGTTTTGGTATTTTCCCAAAATACTCCTTCACCAGCTCTAGTGTTTTTTCGGGGTCAATTTTGCCAGCTACCACAAGCATGGCATTGTCAGGCTGGTAGTATTTTTTGTAAAAACCTTGCAGCCGCTCAATGGGCACATTTTCGAGGTCGGCACGGGCGCCAATGGTCGAGTTGCCGTAGTTGTGCCAGAGGTAAGCCGTGCTCATCACCCGCTCCATCAGTACGCCAGCGGGGTCGTTTTCGCCCATCTCAAACTCGTTGCGCACCACCGTCATCTCGCTTTCGAGGTCTTTCTTCGCAATGAATGAGTTCACCATTCGGTCGCTCTCCATGTCAAGCGCCCATTTCAGGTTTTCGTCCGTGGCGTTGAAGGTTTCGAAGTAGTTCGTGCGGTCGTACCAGGTAGTTCCATTGGGGCGAGCTCCGTGCTCGGTCAGCTCCTGTGGGATGTTGGTATGGCCAGGCGTACCCTTGAACACCATGTGCTCCAGCAAGTGTGCCATGCCCGTCTCGCCATAGCCCTCGTGGCGGCTGCCCACTAGGTAGGTAACATTGACGGTGATGGTCGGCTTCGACTGGTCCGGGAAGAGCAGGAAGTGCAGCCCGTTGCTCTTTATGACATATTCGGTGATGCCTTCTACGGTAGTTACTTTCTCGATGCCCTCGGGTAGTTTCATTTCCTTTTTGGCAGCGTTTTGTGACCAAGCAATGCTGCCAAAGCAGATTGCTAGCACCATTACGGCCACACGGAATAAATTGTGCTTCTGATTCATAATGAAATTTATTTGGTTAAACATTTTTTGAAATAATCGGAAAAACGGCGGAAAGATAAGCCAATGGACAAGGAACATTTAACCACGCTGCCAAAAGGCTTGATTCCTTCGACAAATGGGCGGTTGGGCGACATTTTTACCCAAAAACAAAAAGCCTCGCCACACGGCAAGGCTTTTTGTTTTTGGAATGTGTCCTGTCCTGAAATAGCGCCACACAAATAAGTGGCTAGCTTCGAAAGCGCATTACCTAAACAGCGTCACGTCTCCTTCGTAAAGCTCCACTTCCCCATCCACGAACTCGATTTCGGCAAACCATGTGAACACTGCGGTATTTAAAAATTCATCACGGTGTTTGCCATTCCAGCCATAAACTGGGTCGTTTGGTTGGAAATCGTAGTACGAGAATACCGTCTCCCCCCAGCGGTCGAAGATGAGAAAGGATTTGATATTGGTGACTTGCTTACCGGCATATATCATGAACACATCGTTCAGGCCGTCATCATTGGGCGAAAAGGCATTCGGCACGTACACCGGACGGTCTTTTTTTACAAAAAGTGTCAGGTTGTCACTGTCCACACAGCCGTTACTCTCCACGGTGATGGTGAAGGTCGTCTGGCTCGTTGGTGAAACGAAAGTGTTCAGGCAAGTATCACAGGAGACCAGATCCGCCGGGTACCAAGTGATGTTGTCCAAGCTATCGGCAGGCAAGGTGACCAGTGCCTGCAGCTCTGTCGTATCGCCGAGGCGAATGATGTTGCCGCCGCCCTCGATGATAGCCACCAACTCCACGTTCAGTTCTTGCGGTTGGCTGATGTCTATTGTCACGTTGGCCTCGCAGCCCGATGCGTCAATCACCGACACCTCGTACACGCCCGGTGCCAGCGGCTGGAAGTTGCTGCTTGAAGCGTAGGTACCACCGTTGAGCGAGTAGAGATAAGGCGGTTGGCCACCATTAACAGACGCCACCGAAATGGCCCCATCATTTTCACCAAAACAACTCACGGGCACGATAGTCACCACGGGTTCAGGAATGTCTTGGCTTGCCGAAATCACCACCACGTCCGTTGCGGAGCAACCTTGCAGCGCAGTGTTAGTCACCGTCAAAGTATAAGTACCAGGCAGGGCGATCACTGGGCTTGGAATATCTGGGGTACCTGGGAAATTGCCGTTAGCGGCGCTCCATTCATAGCCGATGTTCGGGCC
>JAHEAS010000321.1 GCA_024642645.1 Saprospirales bacterium
ACCCAAAGCTCACCATCGAGCCCCTCGGCAATGGCCGAAACACTGGACAAATCGAAGTGCTTGTTGGCGTCGGTCAATATTTGCTTTTCCCAGTGCTTTTCCAATGTGTTGAAAACTTGGACACCACCTCCCCATGTACCAATATACAGCCAGCCATCCGAGTGAATGTAGGAGCAGCGGGCCGTTGCAAAAGGGAAGGGCGCCTCGTCCTTTGGAAAAAAGCTGAGGTTTTGAAGCGAAAGGTCGAACATGAATAGCCCTTCGACCCCTGTTATCCACATTCTTTCCGGGTGGTTGCGGTCCCTGGTGCAGGTCAACAGGTCATTGGCACGGGGATACCTTTTGGCATTTACCCATTGGCTGGGCAAAAAGTGACGAAATGTTTCAGTGGATTTATCGAAGAGCGCAAACCCATCGCTTTCAAGTATCAAAAAAGTGACGTTTTCGGCGTCAACAATAAAGTCAACGGTATTGGAAGGTAGGCTGTTGGGCTGGCTTGGATTGTTTAGGTAATGTTTGAACTTCAAGCTGACGGGGTCAAATACCCCAAAGCCGTTATTCAGCAAACTGAAAAATATTTTGCCTCGGCTATCAATTGCGATTTTGTAAACATCGCGGAGACTAACGCTGTCCGCTGTTGACACCAATGGGAAATGTTGAAACGCTGTGCCATCGAATCGGTACAAACCTTGCGTGGCACCCAGCCAGAGATTGCCTTTTGGGTCGGTGGCCCAATCTGCTATTTTCTCTGTCGGCAAACCGTTTTCCCTCGACAGAAATTCTATAAAATCATACTGCCCAAACAATGGATTGGGGAAAATCACCAACAAAAGCAACAAACATGGTAGGTATGAGGTGGCTTTTTTCATAACAAGTCAAGGAAATCATCCTTCCTGCTTCGGGATATTTTCACTTCAGCGCCATTGGTCATCACCACGCTTCCACCATCTGATTTTCTGAATTCTGACACCTCGGCCAAGTTGATGAGGAAAGATGCGTGAACCCTGAAAAAACGGTGTCCATTCAACAAATCCTCAAAATGCCGGAGTGTCTTTGCTACTACCACCGGCTTTCTGTTTTTTATGAAAATGGAGGAATAATTGCTCTCCGACTCGACATACAGGATATCTTCAATTTTTAAGAACAGTATGGAATCTTGCATTGGTATTGCAATTTTCTTTTGAGACAATTGAGTCAAATTCTGCAATGATGCTAATGTAACCTGCCGCCCTTCCATGCTTTTTATTCCCAGCATGTGCTGCGCCTTTTCTACCGCTGTTATCAACTCATCTTTTGCAATTGGTTTCAACAGATAGTCAACGGCATTTAATTTAAGCGCCTTCAGCGCATAGGCGTCATGGGCAGTGGTAAATACTACTTCGAAATTGATTTCCTTCACCCTGCGCAGCAATTCAAACCCATTCATAAATGGCATTTCCACATCAAGAAAAACTATTTCTGGGGCCATTTTTTCAATGGCTTCAAGTCCTTGTTCGGCTGAGTTGCAAGTTGCAATCACCTTCATACCGGGACAATACTTCTCCAACTGCCATTTGAGCAGTTCAAGGCAATCTTGTTCATCATCAATGAGTAGGGTTCTAAATGCCATACACGTAATATGTTATTCTGTAAAACCAGATGGACCTAAATTCTGACCATGCCGATTCGTCAAAGTTAATACTTGAAGGCATCAATTCGCCAAGATAAATACCAAATTCACCGCCAATGCAAACCCCGGCAAAAACAGCACCCAAACCTTCTCCCAGCCCATCGGCGCCAGCCTGCCTGCCGCCGTTATTTTGGGCAAATTCGGCACGGCATCGTACACCAAATTGAAGCTGGGCTTGTAGCGGTCGTAGAGGATGCTCTCCGAGTCCTCGTCTTCCACCAGCGCCGGGTGCGGGGTGCGGCAGGTGGCATGGAATACCGCCCCGCCATGCTCAAATCGGAACTCGAAGCGGAACACCGGCAGCACGTGCGCCCCAAACCGCTCCACCTGCCCAGTCGGGGTCTTCGCAAACAACTGTCCCCTCGTGAAATCCCCGATTTTCAGCAGCCGGAGCACCCGCCAATTGCCCCGAAGGGGCACTAAAACCAGCGCAAACCCCAGCACGGGCAGCAGCAAAAGCAAGTTCACCCACCAAGCATGTTCGCTGCGGCGCAGCCCCACGGCGAAATTGTTGCGGGGGTCGTCCACTTCGTAGCGGATGAAGGCCAATTGCCCGGCATCGAATTTTTTGCCCACTGAGTAGCTGGTGCCACGGTAGCGGTAGCCGTCGCCGGGAGCTACCGAGTGCAGGTAGCGCCAAACCTTCATTCCATCCTCAAAAGTATTGGTCGAGTCAGCCTTCAGAATCACGCCCTCCTTGTCCTCCCAGTGCACGGTTTTGTCCTGAAACCAGAACTTTACTTCCGAGTTCACCGCCGTCGTCCAGAAGAAAACGGAGCCGAGGGCCAGCAGCCCCCAGCCCGTCTGGCTCACGAAGTCGCCGAGTAGCAGCACGGCCTGTGTGTACCAGTCGAGGTGGCGGGGCGGCAGCTCCCGTAGGTTGCGCTGATTTTCTATCGGTAAATTCGTCTGCAAGGATATATTTTTGCCCAAAGTTAAACTTTCTCTCGTGACAGGATTGGACCACGGATGGAGCGGATGCAACGGATGAAAACGGATTTTTTAGGCATACACTAAAATCCGTTTTCATCCGCCCAATCTGCCCAATCCGCAGTCCAATCCTCCCTCAAGTGCTTATTTTGATGAAATCAAAAATGAAAAAAATATCCGTCCTGCTTCCGATGCTGGCTTGCTTCGCAACAATTTCGCTGGCGCAAACCCCTGAGCAGACACTCAGAGGCACCATCATTGACGCCGACAACGGCGAACCGCTCGCAGGGGCTTCTATCTTATTGCTAAAAACAACCCCGCCGAACGGTACAAGTTCGACTTTGTCAGGCAGTTATGTTTTTGAAAAACTGCCCATCGGTCGCTACCAAGTCCAAGCCTCCCACCTCGGCTACGAGACCCTCACCATCGCCGAAGTGCTGGTGGAGGCCGGCCGGGAGACCGTGTTGAACATCCAACTCCGGGAGCGGCCGGACAGCCTTCAAACGGTGGTGGTCAAGGCGCCATCCGCTTATTCAGCAAGCAGTACCGATTTGGGGAAACTCACTTTCAGCGTCGAGGAGCAGTTCCGTTTCCCCGCCACCAATTTCGATCCTGCCCGGTTGGCCACGGCCTATCCCGGCGTGACGGGCGAGAACGACGGGACGAACATCATTTCCGTGCGGGGCAATTCCCCCAATGCCTTTCAGTGGCGGCTCGAAGGTGTCGAAATCGTGAACCCCAACCACACTGCCAATGCTGGTACTTTTGGCGATAGACCAAGCGGGGCGGCGGGTGGTGTGAACATCCTCAGCGCCCAATTGCTCGGCACGAGCACCTTGTACACCGGAGCGTTCCCGGCACAGTACGGCAACTCGCTCGGCGGCATCATGGATATGTATTTCCGCAAGGGCAACAACCAGCGTCACGAATTCATCGCACAGGCGGGGTTTATTGGAATTGAGGCGGCGGCGGAGGGGCCGATTGGAGTTGGCCCCAAAGGGGCAAGCAGTTCGACAGTTGGCAGTGGGCGGTCTGGTGTCATGGATAAGCAAAATCCTTCTTTTTTGGTAAATTACAGGTATTCGTTCACGGGTCTACTTACGGGGATGGGCGTGGACTTTGGGGATGAGGAGACGGCGTTTCAGGATGTGGCGTTTCATGTTTCGTTGCCTGCCCCTTTGGGGCCTGCCCCCTTGGGGCCTTCGGCAAAGGCAGGGCAGTTCACGGTATTTGGTATGGGTGGTAAAAGCTACAACCGCTACCTGTCGCCAACCGATTCGGCGACGATTGACAAGGAGCGTTTCAATATTGATTTTGAGTCAATGATGGGGGCACTGGGCATGACCCATGTGTTGCCTATAGGTAAAAAAAATGTGCTACGCACTGTGGCTATCGGCTCGGCACTGGAGCATGACCGCACCGCTGATTTTGTGGAAACAGGTGAACGTTGGGAGGACGACCATTTGCGTCGGCAAAAACTGTCTTTTTTCAGTATTTTGAGCCATAAAATCAATGCTCGATACCGGTGGCGGGCGGGCGTGGAAGCTGTTCATAACGACGATACTTACCGCTCCTTGTTCAAAAATAATTTCGCTTACTTCAATAGTGGTGGCAATGCAACGGGCTGGCTGGTACAGCCATTTTTTGAATTTCATTTCCACCTGAGTGAAAAACTCAAAGTAGTGGCTGGGGCACACGCCAGCATCATTACGACGCTTAGAAAAGAAGTGCTGCCAGAACCACGACTCAGTATCAACTATAGTTTGGGTCGGGGCAACCTCGTTTTAGCTTATGGGCGCCTAAGTCAAAACTTACCTGTTCAAGTTCTAACATCAAGCTATGCCACAAAATATACAAGTGTGCCAAGGGCGCATCATTTGACATTGGGCTATCAAGTAGCGCTGAGAAATTCCATGGTATTCAAAGCAGAGGTTTATGAATTTGGGATTTTCAATGTGCCAGTGTATGAAGTTGGAGAAAATGCCATTTCCACCATCAATTTCACTGACTATTCCCAAACATATCTTGGGCCAGCTCAGGTTAACACGCCAATTCGTCTTACAAACGCTGGTGAGGCTCGCAGCTACGGCCTTGATGTCTCGCTCCAAAAATACCTGACCGATAGGTTCTTCTTTTTGTTTGCTGGCTCAATCTACCGCTCGGAATATACGGAAGAATTGGAATCATTGGGGTTCATAAAGAGAAGCCCTTGGCGTAGCACCCGCTTCGATGGCCGCCACACCCTCAACCTCACTGCCGGACGGGAATTTGCGAAGCAAAAAAATGGCAAAACCATACTCAGCGGCATTAGTAGCCGAGTGGCTTGGCTTGGTGGTTTTCGGGAGACACCGATTGATTTGACTGCTTCAAAGGCGATGGGCTACACCGTATTTCAGCAGCAATTCGCTTTCGCCGAAAAGCTGGACGACTACTTCCGCATTGATTTGCGTTTGTACCGAAAATGGAACAAGGCGGGCCGAAATTCCATGCTTTCCCTT
>JAHEAS010000322.1 GCA_024642645.1 Saprospirales bacterium
AACACGGTGGTCGCTTCCAGTGGTTGGCTTACAGGGGATATCGCAGAAGCTGATGGCATTGTAAACATGAATGGCCCAGGCGCAATGATCAAGGGAAATGAAGTTTCAGGGGGCGTCTCTGGCATTTTCAACAGCGACAAAGACGGCACCTGCCAAAACAATTATTTACACCACAATTATATCGGGATGATATTGTGCAAGGTGACAGCCGATTTAATCATTCTCCCAAGTGGAGAATCTACCGGTGCCATATTTTCATGCGAACACTGGACAGTGACCAACAACGTCTCCAAGGATAACTTTAATGTCGGTTATCTAGTGGTTGACGGAGCAAACAAAAATAAGCTAATCAACAACGATGCCTCCAACAATGGCTCCTATGATATTGAATTAGTGGGCGACTCACAGCGCTTTGGCTATTATACCCCGCCTAGTCACGACAATGTGGTTCATGCAGGCAGTTTCCAGAACATTACTATCAAGGTCTGTGGCATAAACAACTATGCTTATGGAGGGGTGCAGGTCGACCTTTCGTTGGATCCTTGTTCGCTTGATTAGAAAAAATATCAGTTGATTTTACCCCGTAATGCTCAAAGCCCTGATTGCGTACGCAATCAGGGCTACTTTTTATGGTAGCCATTATCAACAAAACAAAAAACCGTAAGCCACTGATTAAAAGCGACTTACGGCTAGCTTATTTTGTTTTGGTAGTCCCGACGGGAATCGAACCCATATCTAAAGTTTAGGAAACTTCCATTCTATCCGTTGAACTACGGGACCAATTTACTTGCGGGGCGCAAATTTACGCCTAAATCCGAAATTCCCAATCCATTCCTTTCATTTAAATTCATTCAGGATAGAACGAACCTGTCCGACGTAGCCACCACCGAACAAGTTTACATGAACCAACAGGTAATAGAGTTGATAAACTGGTAGGCGCTTTTCGAAGCCAGCTGCTAATGGCCAGGCTTCTTCGTAACTCCGGTAAAACGAGCGGTCGAAGCCACCGAAAAGGCGGGACATGGCAAGGTCCATTTCCCGGTGGGAATAACTGGTGGCTGGGTCTATCAGAACTGGCTGGCCGTTAGCATTGCAAAGAAAGTTACCACTCCATAAGTCGCCGTGAATTAGCGCTGGTGGCTCAGTCGGGCAAAGGTCTGGGATGCGCCGAAATAGATTTTCAAAGTCTTGAAAATCAGCAGATTGCAGTTGTTCTTGTTGCTTCGCAATTTCGAGTTGAGGCATTAGGCGCTCATTGACATATAAGTCTGGCCAGCCATCATGTTGGCAGTTCGACTGGGGCAAATTCCCGATAAAATTGTCATGGCCAAGGCCGAAAGCAGTGGCAGAATGGCGATGCAATTCGGCCAGGTCAGTGCCGAATTTTTCCCAAAATCCAGTCGGTCGGTAGCTTGTTTCGATATATTCCAGTAGGAGAAACCCACCAGCTTCCGTCTCACCAGAACCAATCACAGTAGGTGTGCGGATTGTGGCCGTAGCTGCCAATAGGATTAGCCCCATCGCTTCCGCCTCAAATATCCGTCCAGCCGCTGAATTGAAATTGATTTTGACAAAAAACTGCCCCGCAGTGGTTTCCAGCAGCATAGCTTGGTTGATATCACCACCAGAAACTGGTCTTACAGCAAGGATGTTGGCGCCGAGTAGGCTCTGGCATCGTTCGGATATGGGCGAGGGGGGAAGCATGGTTTGCAAGTTTTCACAAAGAAAACACTTTAGGACTGGATAGAGGCAAGGTTTTCCACAAAAAAAGGTCTCCTCCCGGTTAACCGGAACAGAGACCTGCGAGAATCAAACATCACGTATCTTCCTACGATATGTATTTCGTGATGTGTGTCATCATAAATAAATCAGCATGAAAAAACCCGTATCATAAAGCTCTTTTTGTTCAAAAAAAAGGGGGTAGAGCGGTCCGTTCTTCTATGTTTGTTTTTAGTCTTAGTATTCCCTTTTGGCGCAAGAATGCAATAGATAAGTAGGAATTAAATTACTGCATATTATTGCCACCACTGCAATAGTGTTTCAAGCAGAGGAGTAACTTTAAGATATATTCAAACCATTTTAATCATTTTTGAGCCGTTTAAGAAAAATCTGGTCATAGGGATATTGCCAGTGTAATGGTCAATATCCCTAGCCCAGTTCCAAACTATTTCCCATGGCTATAATTCTTACGGGATTGGGATTGGTCTCCTATTAACCAACTATTCAATATACATGTCTATTATCAAAAAACTTCTCATGCATAACCCGGAGTCGTTCGATGATTTAAAAGAAAGCTGGTGGCGTAAAAAACAGCCACCAACCTCTGTATAATAGACACACGCTCTCTCTCATATAATGGTTCAGCAAAGAACTACCCTACTTCCACTCTCCCTCAATTCATCTTCAGCTTCACCTGCTCAGTTTTTTCTTTCGGTTCTGGCTTGCTGAATGTGTACATAGACTCACCAGCAACTGCCTGATTATTAACGAATTGACAATCATTTATCATTGGCCTTGCCTCACCCTCCACATCCATGTTGAAGATGGCGCCACCTCTTAGAAATGCTTCATTATTCCGAAAAACACAATTTTTAATAATGGGATTGCATTGTCCTTTGCCGCCATAGTTGCAAAGTGCGCCACCATAATTGGCCTGGTTGCCATCGAAATTACAGTCCTTAAATATTGTGTTGGCAATGCCGTTGTGTCGGCCATCGTTGAATATGGCACCACCGTCTAAGTCAACCCTGTTCTTTTTGAATTCACAGTTAATGAAGGTAGGGCTACATATGCCGCTCCGTCCATTCACGTATGCAGCACCGCCATCACGTGCATAATTATTTTCAAAAATGCAATTCTGTATGGTCGGGTTAGACACATTATCTTGCCCTGAACCATCAATATAGACGCCAGCGCCACAGCGGTCTTTATCTGCACTTGGGCCAGCACCATCAGATGTACCATCTGCGATGACGAAGCCATCGAGCAAGGTACTCTCATTCGCATTTTTAATTATAACCACTGTATAGGAATTGTCGGAATCGTCAGTTTTAGAACTGATATTACCACTCAGAATGGTTTTCTGAGATTTGGCATCGCGTTGTCCGACGGAGGTTTCACTGCCTTTAAAGCCACCATATACTTTAACCCCGGAAGGTATTGTAAAAGCTATTCTTCTATCTGATAGATTAGTCGGGTAATATGCTCCTTTAGCCACCCATACCTGGTCACCAGGTTGCGCTATAAAAAGAACCGAATTAAGGTCACCTGTTGCATCGGCCCATGAATTGCCCGTACCTGAGCTGCCTTGTTTTACATAAAACGTTGTGGCGTGTAGATTAAGCACAACAATCCACATTGCCGCGCTCAAAATGTAGCGATGCCGCATAGTTCAAGTTTTTTAGAAAATGGTGGTAACATTAGGCGCTGGGGAGCGCCATACTTTAATGTGGGGGGAAGGGTTATGATTTTGGTTTAAATGCGGTCAAATATTTTTCCTATTAACTAGCTTTTGGTTTAAATATGGAATAATAGGATTAATTAAAATTAAGTTCAAAGTTTTTGTTATTCATGCATTACCTAATTAACTTTAGTTTTCATTGTTTTTGGTCTTTAAGGGTGTGTGTTCAAGGGTTTCTGTTAAATAGCAGGTTTTATAACAAAAAAAATAAGGTGGTGTAGCTCAAAATCTCTGCTCCTTATGAGCTTGGCGAATTGGGCGTTTAAATGCGGTCAAAAAAAAATAGTGGGTGTTCGTACAAGTTAATTCTGTGTGTTGTTCAAGTTTGTCAGTGTTGTTCCGAGTCTTTGTTTTTTGATTTGTCCAAGTCTTTGTTTTTTAATTGTTTGTGTTCAAGTTTTTGTTTTTAAGTGTTGTTCCGAGTCTTTGTTTTTTGATTTGTCCAAGTCTTTGTTTCTGTCTTTGTGTCGTGTTCAGGTCTTACCAAAAATGGAGTTTAAGTGTTGTTCCGGTTTGTTTGCAAATGCCTTCTCGGGCTGTATGGAAATGTTTTAATGGATAATTAAGCCTTCTTTCAGGAGGATGAGAAAATTTAATTGTAATTGTCAAATCGCCTTTTTACTGAAAAAGATGACGAGGGAATCTTGTGCGAAGGGGAAAATTTGAAGGGAATATTGTGTCGGAAAGGAGGTTCTTTCGAAAATACGTCACAAAGCTACGGGCATATCGAACGCTTGTCAAGAGGTTGTGTGATTATTTTTTCAAAAAAAACAATTTTGCATTTTTTTCATAACCAATTGATTATCAATTTATTAAACTATTTTTGTTATTTATCTTACTATACGCAGTCAGGTATTTATACCCAACAATAAATCTTTATTTAAAATGCTATTTTTTTTCTTTTTTATTGATTGCTCAATTTAAAACACAAAATGCATGTCACGCTTGATACTAAAATAAGAATTTTTCGATTTTAGCAATGCCATAAATCAAAATATTAGCATCTGTGACTTATATAATACCACAAATCACAAAGGTCAACTCAATAAATAAAGGGAATAACAAAATAAATCTGTGACTAGATTCCGTATTAGCAGCAGTTATTTGATATTTGCACGATAGTTCAATCAATCAATTAGGCATGAAATCAATACTCATTAAAAACGTACAAATAGTCAACCGTGGTACCATCACCGCTGGTGACATATTTATCCACAACGGAAGGCTTGAACAAGTTGGCGGCATCATCAACCGGGCAGCCGACACCGAATTAGATGGTGGTGGGCTGCACGCCCTCCCCGGTATTATTGATGACCAGGTACACTTTCGGGAGCCGGGACTAACCCACAAAGCAGACCTCTACACTGAGCCACGTGCAGCCGTTGCAGGAGGTGTTACCTCTTTCATGGAAATGCCAAACACCAAGCCTACAGCAACCACACAAGCCCTTCTGGAAGAAAAATACCAGGTAGCATCTGCTAAATCCCTCGCTAACTACTCTTTTTTCATGGGCGCCACCAACGATAACTTGGAGGAGGTACTGAAAACTAACAACAGGCTGGTCTGCGGCATCAAAATTTTCATGGGCTCCAGCACTGGCAACATGCTCGTTGAC
>JAHEAS010000323.1 GCA_024642645.1 Saprospirales bacterium
CAGGAATCGTGGGAAAATGGCACCTTGGGTTGGGCGTGGACAATGTCAACTGGAACGATAAAATCACCCCCGGCCCAAACGAAGTCGGATTTGGTTATTCCTATATTCTCGCCGCCACGCAAGACCGAGTACCAACGGTTTATATTGAGAATGGACGGGTTGTTAATTTAGATACCAACGACCCCATTTTTGTGGATTATAAAAAGAACTTTCCGGGCGAACCGACTGCTTTGGATCATCCCGAAATGCTGAAAATGAGATGGGAGCATGGGCACAACAACAGTATCGTCAACGGCATTGGTCGAATCGGCTACATGATGGGCGGTGAGCGTGCGAAATGGGTAGATGAAAACATGGCGGATACTTTTTTGGTCAAAGCCCAGCAATACATTCAAGCCCATAAAAACGCTCCTTTCTTCTTGTACTATGCCCTTCAACAGCCACATGTTCCCCGCACCCCGCATCCCCGTTTCGTGGGCGCTACAGGCTTAGGCCCTCGTGGCGACGTGATTGTGGAGGCGGACTGGTGCATCGGAGAATTACTGAAAACACTTGAAATAGAAGGTGTTTTGGAAAATACCCTCATCATCCTATCCAGTGACAACGGTCCTGTGCTGAACGATGGCTACTACGATGATGCAGTTGAAAAGCTCGGCAATCACAAACCGTCCGGTCCCTTGCGGGGTGGAAAGTATAGCCTATTTGAGGCAGGCACCAGAGTGCCATTTATCACTTTCTGGAAAGGGCATATCCAGCCCGGCCTATCGGATGCCTTAGTGTCGCAGATGGATTTGCTTTCTTCTTTGGCTACTTTAGTCGGTAGCGGGCAGCGGACAAGAGATAGTGAGCAATTGCTGGATGTCTTTTTAGGGAAAACACAAAAAGGCAGGGAAAGTATGATGCTCGAAGCCATGTCAAGAACGGCCTTCCGAAAAGGCGACTGGGTAATGATACCTCCTTACAGCGGGCCAGCAGTTAGTGGAAACACCCATGTCGAACTGGGGAATTTTATTGAACACGCCTTATTCAACCTCAAGGACGACCTTGGGCAACAAAACGATTTGGTAAAAAGCCATCCCGAGAAGTTGAAGGAAATGGTGGCTGACTATGAAGCGATACGACGGACGGAGTAAATCAACCTACCATCATTTTTCGTCTGCTTTACTTCGCTTTTCGCACTCAACAATAGGCCTGTTAAGTCGCATTTCTACTACTGTTGAAGATGAAAGTTCACCCTCAGTTTGTTCTGATGGTGAGCACACTAGGCTATAAATATTTTGCTTTTCAACCTCCAATTCTAAGGCTTTTCCTCAAAAGTACTTTATTGTAAAGTGAGGGGAACAGCCCCATCCGAACCGCTTTCAGAAAATCAAAAGCCTCGCAAGTCACCACTTGCAGGGCTTTTTTATTTTCTGGCAGTTCAGTTCCCCAACCATATTCTCTACTTTTGGACATCATTTTCAACAACCGCTATTAGCATGACTACTGATGTTCAATCTTCCCCAGAAAAAATGGTTTGGAAACACGTCAATTACCTTTGGGATGAAGTAAAAGCCACCTCGCTTAGCGACGACCAGCTTGCCCTGTTCCTCTACCGCTCCAACCTGCTTGGCGCTGACCTCCGCATCACCAATTACGGTGGGGGAAACACCTCTTGTAAGACCACTGAAACTGACCCCCTGACCGGGGAAAAGACGGAAGTGATGTGGGTCAAAGGTTCGGGGGGCGACATCGGAACCCTTACTCGAAAGGGCATTGCAGGGCTTTATGTGGACAAAATGCACCGCCTTAAAAACCGTTACCGGGGGCTGGCTCATGAGGACGAAATGGTAGGTCTGCTGCAGCATTGCCTCTTCGATTTGGACAGCGCAGCGCCTTCGATTGATACACCACTGCATGGGCTATTGCCGTTTCGGCATATTGACCACTTGCACCCCGACGCCGTTATCGCTATTGCTGCCGCAAAAGATAGTGAGGCAATTACCCAAGAGATTTGGCAGGGCAAAATGGGTTGGCTGCCTTGGCAGCGCCCCGGTTTCGACCTTGCCCTTAAGTTGGAAAAATGCCTTGCAGAAAACCCCGGTATCCAGGGCATCATCTTGGGTGGGCATGGCCTGTTCACTTGGGGCGACACCTCTCATGAGTGCTACCTGAACAGCCTCGAAACCATAGAGCAAGCAAGCATTTTTATTGAAAAAAAATTGGGAAATACCCGTCCTGTATTCGGTGGAACAAAAGCGAAAAGCCTTGATAAACAGTCCCGTAGAGAACAAGCTGCCGCCATCGCCCCAATCTTGAGGGGACTTTGTTCGGGTCAAAAACGGATGGTCGGGCATTTCACCGATGATGAAAAAGTCCTCGAATTTATCAATTCAAACGACCTCGAAAAGCTTGCCCCGCTCGGCACTAGTTGTCCCGACCATTTCCTGCGGACCAAAATACAGCCACTCGTGCTGCCCATTTCACCGACAGCTGAATTACAGGATTTTCAAAAAATGACACTGGAAATAACACCTGTTTTTGAAAAATACAGGCAAGAATATGCAGCCTATTACAACGCGTGCAAGCACCCCAATAGCCCCGCCATGCGCGACCCTAACCCAGTGGTTGTGTTTTATCCGGGAGTGGGCATGTTCACTTTTGCCAAAGACAAACAGACCGCACGGGTGGCCGCTGAATTTTATCTAAATGCCATCAACGTGATGCGAGGCGCCGAGGCCATTTCGGAGTATGTCTCACTACCTCGTCAGGAGGCTTTCGATATTGAGTACTGGCTGCTCGAAGAGGCCAAATTGCAGCGCATGCCAAAACCAAAACCACTGACGGGTAAGGTAGCGCTGGTCACCGGAAGCGGCGGTGGCATTGGTTTGGCCACCGCTAAAAAACTGGCTGCCGAGGGTGCTTGCATCGTGCTGAGCGACGTGGACAGCGACCGCCTCGAAAAAGCCACTGCTGAAATGCGCCAGTCTTTTGGAAAGGATTCGGCACAGTCCGTGTCCATTGACGTTGGCCAATCCGCCTCCATTGTTGAGGGGTTCAAAGCAGCCTGCCTCGCATTTGGAGGAGTGGACGTCGTGGTGAACAACGCTGGTTTGAGCATTTCCAAGCCCCTCGCAGATCACACGATCGCTGATTGGGATAAACTTTACGACATCCTTGTGAAAGGCCAATTCCTTGCCTCTCAAGCAGGAGTGGAAGTGATGCGAAAACAGGGCTTGGGCGGTGACATTGTGAATGTTGTATCTAAAAATGCCGTCGTGGCAGGAGCCAACAACGTGGGCTATGGCTCGGCCAAAGCTGCACAGGCTCACCTAACCCGCCTACTGGCCGCCGAGCTGGGCGCCGACAAAATTCGGGTGAACATGGTCAATCCCGATGCCGTCATTGTCGGCAGCAATATCTGGTCGGGTGGATGGGCGGAAGGGCGGGCCAAGGCTTACGGCATTTCGGAAGCGGAACTTCCTGCCTTTTATGCCAAGCGAACCCTGCTCGGAGAATCAATATTGCCGGAGGATGTGGCCAATGCCATCTTTGCCTTCGTCAGCGGCTTGCTCGATAAATCCACTGGAAATGCATTGAACGTGGACGGGGGGGTAGCGATGGGTTTTCTGCGGTAAGTTTTACACGATATTATTTTTTTAAAAGTTCGTCAAAATTCAGGTCTGCTACGGACTTCACGATTATATCGGGACTATAGGCATAATGGATGAGGTGTTCGGATTTGGTGACACCAGATAGCGTCAAGATAGTTCGATACCCCATTTGCACCCCGCCCAGAATATCGGTGGTCATCGTATCGCCGATGATGGTGGTTTCCGTTGTTGACAACCCAATTTTTTTTCGAGCTACCCGCATCATAACCGGACTTGGCTTGCCAACGGAAAAGGCTTTGACGCCCGTTGCTTCTTCAAGCATCGCTACAATAGATTTTATCCCCAAATTTGACCACCCCTTTTTTTTCGGGGATGGGTCGAGGTTGGTAGCTACGAGTTTTGCGCCATCCAAAATGAATTCCACGGCATGGCTGACCATTTCGAGGGTAAAATTCCGTCCTTCGCCTACCACTACAAAATCTGGTTTTTGAGAAACAAGGGAATAGCCATATTCGTGCAAACTGGTAATGAGGCCGCCTTCCCCGAGCACGTATGCCGAACCGTTGGGTTTCTGGTGCGAGAGGAACCAACCAGTAGCCATGGCGCTGGTGAACACATCCTGCTCCGATATTTCGACATGCAATCCTGCAAGTTTGTTCACCACGTCACGAGGTGTCCGTTGGCTATTGTTAGTAAGAAATAGGAATGGCACTTTCCTTTCTTTGAGCTCGGCTATAAACTTGTCTGCGCCCTGTATCAAATCATTTCCACTGTAAATAACACCGTCCATGTCAATGAGGAATCCTTGTGCCATGATGTATAGTTTTGGTAAATAAGGCCAAAAGTACAGCAAATCAATTCTCCGCAAACTCATTGGCCTTTTCGCAGGCAACTTTATCTACGCCACGATATACACCCCCGATGCCGGTTTTGGAACATCCAGCTAATTAGTAGAACAGGCAATTTCTTTTAAAAAAAATTATCGTCATTCAGATTTTCGAACGGTCCCTCATCTTGTTTCCTAACGCCCGGGAGTCCAAACCTTAGTTTAAAAAGTACACTAAAAAAGCTTCCCTCCCTTGCGTCATAATTTTATTACCCATAAGTTTGTCGTTCAATTAATCGAAAAATGAATCTGTACTCGAACAATTTTTGGTTTAGCTTTTATTTTTGCGGTCAACCGTAACGGGGCTAAAGCATTTTGTTCTTCAATCAGGTTTGAAAATAAAATCAAAGAGTCCCGCAAGCGGGGCTTTTTTTTTTGCCCTAAATAAAAATGCGAGCAATGAGCTACGAGCCGACTCAAAACTCGCAACTCAAAACTCAAAACTATTCTGTAACCATGTCACCTAACCACGTAAACTTTTTCTGGGGTTTTTATTTTTTCTGGGGTGCTCCTTAGGGGACTTTTGGTTTGCTTTTTTGTGAAAAA
>JAHEAS010000324.1 GCA_024642645.1 Saprospirales bacterium
GTCAAGCGCCTCGCCCCGCTGGTTTGCGGCAGCAATGAAGATTCGTAGGTTGTCAACTATTTGTGGTTGGCCGCTAAAGTCATCGAGTTCCTTTGGTCGCAAAGCCTTTTCGATGAGCTTTTCGTCGTTGCTCATCAGGTTGCCTTCAGCGTCAAGATTTGGGTTGGTCATTAAACAGTTTTGAGTTTTGAGTTTTGAGTTTTGAGTTGCGAAGCAAGACTTTCTTGACTCAAAACTCGCAACTCAAAATTCGAAACTTATTCAGTCCCACACTCCCTCGCCCTTCCAAATGGTTTTTCCTTTGGAAATGAAATTGAGGTATTGACGATGGCAGTCGTCGTCTTGATTGCCGTTGGTTTGGCACAGAAGGTTGCCATCACAATCATAAAGAAAAGTGTCAGGCACAGCTTCGAAAGCAAAAGCCCATTTGCCCCCAATCTGGTATTTGATGATTTTTAGTGGATTGTGTCGGTCAATAGCCTTACTCATCCACGTCACAGCGAATGGGTTGCTTATTTGGGAGCATTCAACTGGGCCACTTGATTTCAAGTCCTCAATGCAGGTAATTTCGACCATTTTACTTTCAGCCATGCAAATGCTGGCCATGTCGTTCAACTCATTGTAGCCAAAACGGATGGGTTGCTTGTCCCTAGCTTGAAAATCATCCGGGAATGCAACGGGGTTGAGGAGTTCACCGTTTTCGAGGCGGATGAGGTAGCCACAGCCATCAAGGCCGTCAAAATCAACCACTGTGCCGAGGGTTTGGCAATTGCCGTCTGTTGTTGGTGGTTTTGTTTTACAGCCACCTGCGTAGGCAATTATTGCCAAAAAAAGAATCGTTCGCATGTTCAAAATCAATGAAAATATGAGCTTTTGATAATTAAAAACAGCCTGTTTTGATTACCTTTGCGCCGCTTTTTAAAAGAGGAGGATTCGGATTTTCGAAGATTTGAGGATTTGATTTGCGCTTGCTTTTCAAATCCTCAAATCTTCAAATCCTCGAATCTTCAAAAACCATAACGAAATGACCGGAACAAAAGTAACGATTGCCAAAGGTAAATTAAAAGTACCGAATGACCCGATTATCCCATTCATTGAAGGCGATGGAACGGGTGCAGATATTTGGGCAGCCTCCGTACGTGTACTGGATGCCGCTGTTGAAAAAGCCTACAAAGGCAAGAAAAAAATTGTTTGGAAAGAAGTTTTGGCAGGTGAAAAAGCCTTCAACAAAACGGGCAACTGGCTTCCAACAGAAACGCTCGATGTCATTCGGGAGCACCTCGTGGCCATTAAGGGCCCACTGACCACGCCAGTAGGTGGTGGCATCCGCTCCCTGAACGTGGCACTTCGCCAAGAGCTAGACCTCTATGCTTGCGTGCGCCCAGTGCAGTATTTCAAGGGTGTACCTTCGCCGGTGAAAGAGCCACAACTAGTGGACATGGTGATTTATCGGGAAAATACCGAGGACATTTATGCTGGTATTGAGTACCTGAACGGTACGCCAGAATGTGAGAAAATGCTCAATTTCCTCCAAAACGAAATGGGTGTGAAGAAGCTCCGCTTTCCAAAATCTTCTTCATTTGGCATCAAACCTGTCTCAAAAGAAGGCACGGAGCGACTCGTAAGGAGCGCATTGGAGTACGCCCTTCTCAACAAGAAACCATCTCTGACGCTGGTGCACAAAGGCAACATCATGAAGTTTACCGAAGGTAAATTCAAGGAATGGGGCTACGAACTGGCCGAGCGGGAGTTTGGCGATAAAGTGTTCACTTGGGCACAGTATGACCGTATCAAGGATGCAAAAGGTGAGTCGGCCGCAAATACTGCCCAAAACGAGGCCGTGAAAGCCGGAAAAATGATTGTGAAAGATGTCATCGCCGATGCGTTTCTTCAGCAAATCCTGCTTCGCCCAGCCGAGTATTCTGTCATCGCAACGTTGAACCTAAATGGCGACTACATTTCTGATGCGCTTGCTGCGCAAGTAGGTGGTATTGGTATTGCGCCTGGTGCAAACATCAACTACGTGACAGGTCACGCTATTTTTGAAGCAACCCACGGCACGGCTCCTAAGTACGCTGGCTTGGACAAAGTGAACCCATCTTCCGTGATTCTTTCTGGCGAAATGATGTTCCGTTTCCTCGGCTGGACGAAAGCTGCCGACTTGATTTTGAAGAGCATGAAACGTGCGATTTCGAAAAAGCGGGTGACTTATGATTTCCACCGCTTGATGAAGAACGCAACATTGCTGAAATGTTCGGAGTTTGGCGACGAGATGATTGCCAATATGTAAGCACACATTTTGGTAGAAAAAAGTGTTGCCATCAAACTGGTGTTTGACGACACAATACAAAAAAAGGCGGCCCGATTGGGTCGCCTTTTTTGTTTCTGCACACCCAAAAGATTGGGCGAGCACGAGTAGGGTCAATTCATCAAAGTCACATCGCCATATAGCTGTATGACGCGACCATCTACGAATTCAATTTCTGCCTTCCAGACAAAAACGGCAGGGTTCATGGGCTGACCATCCAGCCGGCCGTCCCAACCCATAGGCTCTTCGTTCGGGTCAAAATTTTCCCGGACAAATACTTTTTCTCCAAAGCGGTCAAAGATTTGGAATTGCTTTACTGTCCTAACTGCAGACGCTCTTGCGTAAATCGTAAACAGGTCATTGATACCATCACCGTTTGGCGAGAAGGAGTTGGGCACGTAAACATCCAAGTCCTTTGTTACTCGGATATTCATTTTGTCGGTCAAAGAACATCCTTTTTCATTCCAAACCGTGAGGTAATAGTAAACCGTTTTCAAGGGTCTTGCCCAAAAGGAAAGTTCTGTTAGTGGTTGAACTGTATTGGAAATCCAAGCAAAAGAATCTACTGGTGAGAAACTGATTTCTGGATTGATATGAACGCTGTCGCCGAGTTCAATGGTGACGTCATCGCCCAGTTTCATGAACAGCTCTTCTGGGGCGTCCAGCCTAAAAATAGTATCCACGGTGCACCCATTTGCGTCGAAAATTTCTATAAAAAAGTCGCCTGGAGGCAAGTTGTCAAAAGCAACTGGTGCAATCACAGGTTGTGAACCCTGTAATTTGGTTTTAACACCACCAGCGCCGCCACTCCAACCAGTTATTTCAAAATATCCGTCATCAATGCCGAAACATCTTGGCGAATCAAAGTCAAATTCAGGCACAAACAGTTCGGGCTCTGTCAGCGTGATGGAGGTTGTGTCCTTGCAGCCAATGGCATCCGTCAAAGTCACAGTGAAATCGCCCGTTTTTAGGTTTAAAATCTGCGGTGTAAGTTCAAGATTCGACCACTCAAACTCGAAAGGTGGAATCCCTGCCAATGGGTTGGCTAAGAGCACACCATTGCTGTCTTGAAAGCATTTTAACCCGAAACCACTGCCGCCACTGAGTATTTGAATCTCAGCCTCGGGAATATCAAGCGTCAAGAGGAAAGCTGCCGTAGTCGTGCAACCCAAACTGTTCGTGACGGTAACTGTGTAAGTGCCTGGCAGCGCTGTGGTAATGCTGGTGCTTGACTCGCCATTACCCCAAACGATTTGCGAAGCACTGGTTTGAGCAGTCAGAATAACGGTGTCTTTTTGACAAAAATAAGGTTCACCCAGAATATCAAGAACAGGAACAATTTCAGTGGCAGGTACCGTGATGCTTCGATTGATGATACACTCACCAATGTTTACGAATACAGTAAAAGTAGCTTCAACTGTAGGGTTTGGTAAATTAATTTTATGTCCATTGCCCACGGTATTTCCATTTTCATCCAACCAACTGTAAGTGGCGTTCAAGCTATCCACGCTCAGGGTGAGTGTATTGTCACAATTGAAAGCTAGTTCAATATCGTCCTGAAAATATTGCACCGAAAACTGGTGATCAATGCTGGTTACACAACTGTCAATTAGCCTGAAACAGTAGTCACCAAAGGTGAACCCAGGCAGGGCTATGGTCGAGTCTTGCACATTAAAAGTGGCCAGTACCAATGCTGGATTATTGCAATCCACTTGTTCAATGACATAAGGTGGTTTACCGCTCAATATTTCAAACTCCAAGGTTGTGGCGCCGGCGCCATCGCATATAATCCCGCTAGAAACATCGAAACTCAGCGTATCTGCTTCGGGCACAAAAATGATAGCAGTGTCTATCGGACAAGCTGAGTTGAGTGTGTAGAGATACACCGTGTGCTCGCCTGCAGAAACGTTCACGAAGGTGAAAGGTGAGCCAATTTGGCTGTTTACGGTCCCGACTACGTCCAAGCTATAGTTGTCTTTGATGCTGCTCGGCCAATCAATAGCGGCATTATTGATTGTGCCCCAATCCTGCCATCCTGCCAGATCCATCGCTCCGCTGACGGTGATAGTGCCACTGCCTGGGCAGTTCCCAAATGGGATAGCTTCGAAGTTGTATTCTGGTGCAGGGAGGTGAAGGTTTTTTACCCCACAATGGTCCACTTCGGCAAGTTGGTAGTCGCCAGGTAACAGATTGGTTATAGAATAAGATAAACAACTCGAAGTCAAATTGTCCCCATCAATCAACATGGAAATGTTGTTGGGGCCGCCAGTCAGATAAAACGGGCCATCCTCCGGGTCAATGACTATTTGATAAACAGTCTGGCAACTACCGCTGATGACGGTGTTGTAAATATAGGTCTTCATCACCGGGTCGACCGCTTGCCAATAGCCTAAGTTCGCTTGAGCTTCGTAGAGGTCACAATTTGGAATATTCAGTGTGACCTTGTAACTCCCAGAATCCGGGACATAAAAAAGGCCAGTGGTATTGGTGCTGAGTACATTGTCGTTTTCATCAAACAGCACAAAAAGCCCGCCTACAGTACTCATGGGTCGGTCAGATATAGCGCCGTTGTCGCAGGTAAATCGGTCAATCAATTCAGCTTTCACTGAGTCACAGAGGGGTTTCAGCAAAAGAATGACAGAATCACGGCAAACCATCTGGTCCTCACAACCGTCTTCCACGGCCAGTTCCCAATTGCCAGGGGTGTTACCATT
>JAHEAS010000325.1 GCA_024642645.1 Saprospirales bacterium
ATCACGGTCCATTCACCCCTACGCTGCCACCAAAAAAGCCGCCGAAGACGAGGTTCTTTTTTACAACGAAAACAATCTGCTGAATGGCACGGTGCTGCGCCTGACGAATGCCTTCGGCTGCCCCGCCTCCCCTAAAATCGAACGCTGGGAGCTGCTGGTCAACGACTTGTGCAGACAAGCTGTCACCACTGGGCGGTTGGTTTTACGCTCTTCGGGTAGGCAGTTGCGGGATTTCATAACCATCACCGATGTGTGCCGAGCAGTTCACCATGTGCTGGAAAACCGGCTGAGCGGGCTGTTCAACCTCGGCGGTGAACAGGTGCTTTCCCTTCGGCAAATGGCTGAGCTTGTGGCCGACCGAGCCGAGGTCGTGCTGGGTTCTCGACCCGAAATCACCATAAATGCTAACGAGCAGGAAAAAGATTGGCCTACCTTTGACGTTCCGATTGGCCGCTTTAAAGCCACGGGTTTTTCGCTTTTGAAAAATGTGGCAGCGGAAATCGAGCAGACTTTGTTGTTTTGCAGGGAAAATTTTACCCCAAACCAACCAACATAATCGCAATAACTATGTCCAAACCGCCAATGACTTTTGGCCGCAAGCTTTTGCTCAGCATTACCACGCTGCTGCTGCTGTTGCTCGTTGTCGTCATCATTGGCGAGGTGCTCGTACGAATCAGTCACAAAGAGAAATACAAAAAAAATCCCCTAAACCCACCCTACGATACGGCAGAAAAAGACGATTACCTCGGTTGGAAAATGACGCCAGGCTACACTTACAAGGGCGAAATGAAGGACGTGAGCAATCAACCGTATCAAATCAATATTCACTATGATGAGAACGGGTTCAAGGCATTTGGGGACACGGCCAGCACCAAGCCTAAAGTCCTTTTCCTCGGCGATAGCTTCACCGCCAGCATCGAGGCTTCCAATGACAAAACGTTTTACAACATCCTCGCCGACAGCCTTGGGTTCGAGGCATTTGCCTACGGCCATGCGGGTTACAGCACTTTGCAGGAGTACATGGTGCTGGACAAATGGGTGGATAAAATCAAGCCCAATATTGTGGTTTGGGAGACTTGCAGCAACGATTTCATTGACAATTACGCCCAACTCGAAATCGCCTGCGGCTACAAGGTGGGCCTCCGGCGGCCCTACCTCGACCGGGACGGCAGCATTTTTTACCGAAGGCCATTGAACTTGTGGCAAAGGTTGGAGGAGCCGCTCTGGTTTTTCCGTTGGATGGATGAACGCATGGAAATGACTAGGCAAAACATTTCAAAACAGGAAAAACGAGTGGGAGAATATTACATCTCAAACGACAAGCGCAAGTACAAACCCTACGACGAGGCTGTGCGCCGCACCGAGCGCATCGTGGCCATGATTCGCAAGCGACTCCCCAAAAACACCAAGCTAGTAGCCTTCTCCGCCGATACCTACGAGCCGCAGATGGGCGAGATGAAGCGCATCTTCGAGGCAAATGGTGCGGAATTTTACGAAGACCCTGTCCAGTTTTTGGAAAAAACGATGTTCGAGCAAAAACTTCCACTCAAGGCCGTGGACAACTGCCACTGGAGCGAGCCAGGGCAAGCGGTGATCGCGATGGGGTTGCTGCCGCATTTGAGGGAAGTACTTGAGAAAAAATAATTTTTCATTGCTATTGCTGAGGGCAATGGCAATACGACATAAACCAGACACTTGAAAATATTAGGCATTTCCGCTTTTTACCACGACTCCGCCGCTGCCGTACTGCACAACGGCGAGGTGATTGCCGCTGCGCAAGAGGAGCGTTTTACCCGAAAAAAGCATGACCCCGACTTCCCCACCAACGCAGCTCGTTTCTGCCTGGAGCGTGCCGGGTTTTCCATTGACGAACTGGACGCCGTCGTTTTTTACGACAAGCCACTGCTCAAATTCGAGCGCCTGCTCGACACGTACTACAGTTTTGCGCCAAAGGGCATTGCCTCGTTCATCAAGGCCATTCCGGTCTGGCTGAAGGAGAAAATGTTTCTGAAAAAAATAATCCACGAAGAACTGGCCAAGGTCGGTGACTACGACAAGCGCAAGCTGAAACTGCTCTTCCCGGAGCATCACCTCAGCCATGCAGCCAGTGCGTTCTACCCCAGTGGCTTCGAGGAGGCAGCCATTCTCACCCTCGATGGCGTGGGCGAATGGGCCACGGCCAGTATCTGTCAAGGCAAGGGGCGGAACATTGAGATACTGAAAGAGCTGCACTTCCCGCATTCGCTGGGGCTGCTTTACTCGGCTTTCACGTACTTCCTCGGTTTTAGGGTCAATTCCGGCGAGTACAAGCTGATGGGCCTTGCACCCTACGGCAGACCGAATGCCCCGGAGACTGCTCGTTTCAAAAAAATCATCGAAACCGAACTGGTGGACATCAAGCCCGATGGCTCTATCTGGCTCGACCAAAAATATTTCAGCTACGCAACGGGCCTTCGCATGGTGAACGACGATGCGTGGGCGAAGCTTTTCGGCTTCCCACGGCGTAGTGCTGAGCAGCCGATGGAGCAACACCACTGCGACTTGGCGCTTGCCATCCAACAGGTGACGGAGGAGGTTGTGATTTTGATGGCACAGGAGGCCAAGCGCCTGACCGGTGCCAAGCACCTCTGCATGGCGGGCGGCGTGGCGCTCAACTGCGTGGCCAATGGCAAGTTGCTGCGGAGCAATATCTTCGAAAAAATCTTCATCCAGCCTGCCGCAGGCGATGCGGGCGGGGCGCTGGGTGCTGCGCTAGCGGCGCACCACTTGTTTTTCAAAAAAGAAAGGAACCCGGCTGTCGGCCTCGACGACATGAAGGGCACCTACCTCGGTCCAGAATTTTCGTGGCTGGACGTGGAACAGGCCGCCCGTAAGTACAAGGCCGTTTTTACGAAATTTGACGATTTTGGTAAAATGGCCGAGCGGGTAGCGGCGCTGATTGCCGAAGGCAACGTGATTGGATGGGTGCAAGGTCGCATGGAATTTGGCCCACGGGCGCTGGGTGCCCGCAGCATCATCGGCGATGCCCGAAACGAGGAGATGCAGCGCAAATTGAACCTGAAAATCAAGTACCGGGAGAGCTTTCGGCCTTTTGCGCCGTCGGTGCTGGCAGCGGATGCAGGGCAGTTTTTTGACCTCGATGCCCCTTCGCCGTACATGCTGTTGGTAGCGGATATTACCGAAGGCAAAAAAGCGCAAGTGCCCGCCAACTACCTCGACCTGCCGATGATGGAGCGGCTTTATGTGAAACGCTCTGACCTGCAAGCCATCACGCACGTTGATTTTTCGGCGAGGGTGCAAACGGTGCACCGTGAGACGAATCCCCGCTACCATCTTTTAATTGAAAAATTCAAGGCGCAGACGGGCTGCCCGGTCATCGTAAACACAAGCTTCAACGTGCGGGGCGAACCCATCGTCTGCACCCCCGACGATGCCTACCGCTGCTTCATGCGCACGGAGATGGACTACCTCGCCGTGGGCGATTACCTTTTTGCAAAAACCGACCAGCCAGAATGGACGAAGACGGACAACTGGCAGGAGGAGTTTGTGCTGGACTAAAACTTGGGTTGATGAAGGTTGATAAAGTTGATAAGGGTTGATATTGGACCCGAATCAACCTCATCAACCCTCATCAACCCTTATCAACCTAAAGAAAATGGACTTTTTAAAAGACTTATGGAACTTCATGCGGGAGCGCAAAAAATTCTGGCTCGTCCCCGTCATCATCGTGCTCCTTTTGCTAGGCGTGTTGCTGATTTTTGGCGGCGGTAGTGCTGTTGCACCCTTCATCTACACCTTATTTTAGCGGGTGTTACGGTGAGAGAAGCGAGAAGGTGAGTATGACAGAAGCACTCACCCGCTCACTTCTCTCACATTCTCACTCGCTCACTTCTCTTGTCATGGAAAATACTTTTAAAAAAGGCAGACCAACCGAAACCTGTCTGGTCATTGCTACGGGCCTTTTGGTCATTTATTTGCTGAGCCCAGCAAGGCCACTGATTTATGCAGCGATTGCGCTGGGTGTTATCGGGGCGTTCGTGCCGTCGGTGGCGAAGTGGGTGGACCGGGCTTGGTACAAGTTGTCGGAAGGGTTGGGCTGGGTGATGTCGAAGGTGATGCTATCGCTGATTTTCTTTGTGTTCCTTTTTCCGGTGGCGCTGCTGTCGAGGGTGTTTGGTAAAAAAGACAACCTCCAACTGAAGAAAAAATCGGACTCCTACTGGACGGAGCGCAACCATGTTTACGAAGGAAAGGATTTGGAAAATGTGTGGTGATGGGCGCACGAGCCATTGAAGCAAATTCACCTATGATTTTCCTCATGCCTTTTTAATGATAGCTGCGTAGTTTTGCAGCCAAATTTTCACCTAACCAAATTCAAAAGATGCTCGAACTGCTGCAACAGTACAAGGACAAATCCCCGGAAATCGTGTTTGAATGGAACGATGCCGAAACTAGCGCCCGTGGTTGGGTCGTCATCAATTCGCTCCGCAATGGGGCGGCTGGCGGTGGCACCCGCATGCGGACAGGCCTCACGAAAGAAGAGGTCGTGTCACTCGCCAAGACCATGGAAATCAAGTTCTCCGTCGCTGGCCCAGACATCGGCGGTGGCAAGTCTGGTATTGACTTCGACCCCAACGACCCTCGCCGCAACGAGGTACTTCGCCGCTGGTATCAGGCCGTTTTTCCCATTCTAAAAAACTACTACGGCACAGGCGGCGACTTGAATGTGGACGAACTCAAGGACGTCATCCCCATCACCGAGGCGCTTGGCCTGTGGCATCCGCAGGAGGGCATCGTGAACGGGCATTTTAGCGGTACGACGAGTGGCCAAAAAATTAAAATACTTGGCCAGCTCCGCCACGGCTGCTCCAAAATAGTGGAGGACAGCCGCTACGTACCCGATGCACCCGAAAAATTTGCCGTGGCGGACATGATAACCGGTTACGGCGTTGCCGAATCGGTGCGGCACTACTTCGACCTGTTCCGGGGCACCGACCTTCGGGGCAAGACAGCCATCATC
>JAHEAS010000326.1 GCA_024642645.1 Saprospirales bacterium
GAAATCTTGAAAGCAAAAGAGGAAGCAGCAGCTGAAGTCGCAAAGTCGAGGGAGGCAGCAGTTATTGAAAAAGAAAAATTAGCATTTGAAGTAGCCGAAAGCAGGCGAAAGGCTGCCCAGGAGAAATCAGTTTTCCAAGAGAAAAACTCCGCTGAAATCTCAGAGATGCAGGAAGCGGCAGCCCGCCAGAAAGAGGCATCGGCACTGGAAGTAACTGCCACCAAGAAGCGGGCTGCAGAAGAAATCCAGCAAACTCAAATGCAAGTAGCGGAGGAGAAAAATAGGGCCGCTGAGGAAGTTGCCAAAGCAAAACAAGAGGCCGCACTCCAAATTGCAGCTGCAAAACAAGTAGTTGAGTCTGAAAAGATGAAATCAGCTGAAGCAGTTAAAGCCGCAAAAGACGAGGCCGCCAGACAGATACAAGAGATTGCCAAGCAAGAGGCGGAAAAAGTGTCCAGCGCAAGGGCAAAATCGGAAGAAGAACGGAAAAAAATTGAAGAAGAAGTAATAGCGGCAAAAAAACTAGCCGAAGCGGAAATCAATAAAATTCAACAAGAAGTAGCTGCAGCCATAGCAGCCGCAAAAGCCAATGAGGACAAGATAAAACAACAAGCTGCCCAAGAGGTAGTAGCTGCTAAACAACGGGCAAATGATGAGATTTCAGGAGCACAAAAAACGGCTGCTCAAGAAGTGCAAGAAGCCCAAAAACGTTCAGATGAAGCAAAAAAAGTGTACGCTAGCGACGTAGCTGGTGCTCAAACGACGGCTCAAGACCGTATAAAACAGATTCAAGATGAAGCAGCCAAATCAGTGACAGAGGCTCGTGAGCGTGAAAAACAGGCCAAAGCAATGACCGCATCTGAGGTGATAACCGCACGAGACAAAGCTGCAGCTGAAGTTGCTGCTGCACAGGAAAAAGCGGCCAATGATATTGCGAAAGCAAAGGAGCAGGCAGCTCTTGCGCAGCAAAAATCAGCAAACGATGTGGCGGAGGCAAAACGGAATTCTACGGAAAATATCTCGAATATCAGACAAGAGGAGGCTGAGCAAGTCAAAATCGCTCGTGAAAATGCAGCCAATGAACGGCAGAAACTTGCTGGAGACGTGGCTGCTGCCCGTGAAGCATCTGCCCGTGAAATAGCCGCATCAAAAGAGCAAACTGCCAACGAAATTAAGGCTTCAAAAGAAGCAGCTTCAAAACAGAAAGAAGCCTCTGCCCTGGAAATGCTCCAAGCAAGAAAAGATGCCGCCGAGAAAATTGCAACGGCAAAAGAAACAGCAGCCAAGGAGGTAGCAGCTACTCAAAAACAAGCACAAGAAGCCATTGCCCAAGCGCAAGCAGACAAACAAAACAAACTTGCCGAGATTGAAGCACAAATTGCAGAAGTAGAAGCTACAGCCCAAAAGCAAATTACACAAGCTCAGCAGCACGCTAATGCCATGGTTATGGAACAATCTAAACGGGTAGCCGAAGTGGAGGCACAGTCTAAAACGGATATTGAATTGGCTCGAAAACAATCTACTGACGAAATTGCCAAAATCAAAAATGATAACGACTCGAAGAAATCGCAGTATGCAAGCGAGGCAGAACAAGCTCGCAAACAATCTTTAGAGGAAATAAACAACGCCAAGAAAGAGGCTTCTGATGCAGTTTATGCATCCAAACAACAAGCTACTGCTCAGGTAACAAAAGTAAAGGAAGACGCCGCCACCCAAATCGCTGAGGAGCGCAACAAACTTGAACTCGAAAAAAATCGGGTAAAGGATTTGGAGCAACGCAAAAAAGAACTGGAAGCTGAAATCAAAAAGCTAGAAGAAGAACTGACCAAAAAGAAGAATTGAACTGAGTAGAATGAGGTATAAAATGTAATTTTTATACCTCATTCTTAAAATTCAGGTCACTTTTGCCTTTCGAAGTATATTTGTAAAAATTGTCGGGAAAAACCGTTTGACGTAAACACCAATCAATTCCCTCCCACCGTAATAGATTTCGTATTTCCCCTTACTTACTGCCGAAACGATGGCTTGGGCCAAGTCCTGAGGACTCTTCCCGGCCCGGGTTGCATTGTCCATTGAGCCTTGGGGCGAACCGTTACCCGTGAGAGCGTTGACACTAACTTTGGTAGAAATGAAACCGGGGCAGACCAAAGTCACCAGAACATTGTCCCGCCAAACCTCCGCCCGCAGCGAATCAAAAAAGCCGTGAAGGCCGTGTTTTGCGGCAGCATATGAAGAGCGTAACTGTGTACCAAATTTCCCAGTTAGGCTAGTGATGACGACAAAATGCCCTGATTTTCGCTCCAAAAAATGGGGCAAAATAGCCTTAGACAAAGCTATGGTTCCCAGGAGGTTTACGTTGATAAGCTTTTTGTCCACTTCAAAATCGGTGTCCTTTGCCAATGAGCGTTGAGAAATTCCTCCATTATTTACCAAAATATCTATGCTTCCTGCTTTTGCTAAAATAGCCTGCACAACGCCCGGCAGCGAATCATGGTTGCCGAGGTCGAGGGTTTGGATGATGGTGTCAGCACGGCCACAAGCCTGAGAGACTCGCTGCAACTCGACTTCATTGCGGGCAGAAAGCACCAATCTAGCGCCTTCCTTCGCAAATTCATGGGCTAGTGCCTCCCCAATTCCAGAAGAAGCACCTGTAATCCAGACAGTTTTATTTTCAAATTTTTTCATGTTGCTGTATTGACATTCAGATGAATCTGCAATATTAAACAATCAGAAACTGGCAGGGCAAATTTCAGGGTCATGCATTTTGATTCCATCAACTTTACACCTAAATTCTATTGAAAACGAAAAGCCTTAAACCCATTCGATGCCGACCATACCCTCAGATATTGCAGCTGTTGAAGCAAGGAAGTGCAAGCCATTTTGGCTCAAAACACGGCCTGCTTTTTGCAAATAAGCAAAAATGCTAATGTCAAGATGGGGCGCTCGTCCTATCTTTGCCTCTATTTTTAAAAATTATTCAACATCGAATACCGAGTCATGAAAAAAATCCCCCTTCTGCTGGCCTTTGGCCTTTTCTTTTTTGCCTGCACCAACGATTCTACTTCAACCCAACCAAACGATGGCGTCAGTGTACCTGCCGACCAGAAAGTGGACGGTGACGGCATCATGCAAACTGTTCAAATCGTTGACACCCTAACCGGCAATTTCCACATGGGCAAAAAGCCCGTGGCTGCCCTCAGTTCTGCCATCAGCCCAAATCCTATCATTAAAATGGACGCAACGAAGCCTGTGCCTGTGCCGCCAAACCCAACGACGCCACAGCAAGAGCGCATTGTGAAAGTGCTGACCAGCAATTATTGGGTCGTGCAGGGCCTCGTCCGCATTCGGGACAAGGAAGCTTCTCGCACCAATCCAGGCGCTTGGTTCAAGTTCATGCCGGATGGTAGCTACGAATACGGTTACATGCAAAACAAAATTGGCACAGGTGCATGGAGCATTGACGGTCTACAAGCCACTGTTAACCTAGACTCTCCACTATATGGCGATGACAGGGAATGGAAAATGCAAATTGCCAAAACGGAGGACGTGATGGTATGGGTGGGCACCGAGCGATACAACACCACAGCTATCAACCTGAAGTTGCTCAACTTGCTTTTCATCCCAAAAAACAGGAAAGAAATTGGGCTGGACTATTAGCAGACAATGCCTTTTGTACAGGTATTTCAAAAGACCGGGCGAGCCTAAGGAGCTCATCCGGTCTTTTTTTTGGTAAAAAATCGGATATTTTCAAACTCGTTTTACCTTTCGAGCAAACAAATTTCGAATATGCAAAACGGAACATCAGCAAAACATCCAAAGCCTCGACTTTCCATCGGCCAAATCATCAACATGAGCGTTGGTTTTTTGGGAATACAATTTGGGTTTGCCCTGCAAAACGGCAACGCCAGCCGCATCTTACAGGGGTTTGGGGCAAACGTAGAAGAACTACCCAATTTCTGGCTTGTGGCGCCCATCATTGGATTAATGGTTCAGCCTATTATTGGGCATTACAGCGACCGAACCTGGACAAGGCTTGGCCGACGCCGACCCTATTTTCTAGCTGGGGCCATCTGTGCTTGCATCGCACTTTGCCTGATGCCAAATGCAGGCTCATTCACCAACCTGATTGCACCACTTTGGGTGGGTGCTGGTATGCTGATGATTATGGATGCTTCGTTCAACGTAAGCATGGAGCCATTCCGGGCATTGGTTGCCGACAAACTGCCAAACGAACAGCGCACACTTGGCTTTTCTATACAAACTGCATTGATTGGTGTTGGTGCCGTGGTCGGTTCATGGATGCCTTACGTTTTGGCCAATTGGTTTGGCGTGCCGAATACTGCACCAGAGGGTCAAGTTGCCCCAAACGTAATTATGTCATTCTACGTGGGCGCTGCGGTGTTCATCGCTGCCATTCTTTGGACTGTTATTTCCACCAAAGAATATTCTCCTGAAGAAGTCGCAAAATTTGAGGATGAAGGAGAGGCAATGGAAGAAGGTTCGGGAAGTTTTTTTGACATCTTCAAGGACATCGCCAATATGCCAAAGGCCATGCGGCAACTTGGGGTCGTTCAGTTTTGCTCATGGTTCGGACTATTTTCGATGTGGGTATTTACAACACCTGCCATAGCTCACCATATTTACGGTTGTGCCATTGATGATTCAAGCTCACAGGCGTATCAAAATGCAGGCGATTATGTAGGAACCATCTTTGGCACTTACAATTTGGTAGCAATGGTGTTTGCACTATTTATCCCGTTCATCGCCAAATTTGTTGGCAGGAAAAAGACCCACGCCATCGCACTTACTTGTGGAGCGATAGGCCTTATCTCAATTTATTTTGTAAAAACGCCCGTGCTTCTGCACTTTTCTATGGTTGGTGTTGGCATTGCCTGGGCCAGTATTTTGGCCATGCCTTACGCTATTCTCGCTGGTTCTATTCCTTTGAAAAAAATGGGCGTTTACATGGGGATTTTCAACTTTTT
>JAHEAS010000327.1 GCA_024642645.1 Saprospirales bacterium
GTTCCTTGCCCTCGCTGAGGTAGGTGTTCGTTTCACCGAAGGAGGTGAAATCAGGGTGGAGGAAACTGGCATAGCGCTCCATGTCTTCCTTTTCGATGGCGTCCCACATGCTGACGAGGGTGGCTTTGACCTCGTTTTCCAGCTTTTCTGATTTAGTTTGCTGCGCAAAAAGGGCGTTTGCCGAGAGGCAAAAAGCCAATAAAACGGCAAGTGTGGATATTTTCATGATGGTTTGTTTTTTACGAAAAAAGGGAAGCTGCTGCAAGTCAACTTCCCTTTTTGGTAGTGGGTAAAAGATTTCCGAAGTCTTTAAGACTTCGGAAATCTGCCCCGCTAAACCCTTTCTCATTCCCCGAAAAGATTTCCGGGCTATTTATCCTGCGACGTGAACGACGCCCCAATGTACTCCCGGTTCATCCGTGCGATGTTTTCCACGGAGATTCCTTTCGGACATTCCGCTTCGCAAGCTGTGATGTTGGAGCACATGCCGAAGCCTTCCTCGTCCATCTGGTGTACCATTTTTTGCGCCCGTTTCTTCGCTTCTACCTCGCCTTGCGGCAAAAGGGCGAGGTGCGAAATTTTGGCGCCTACAAACAACATCGCTGAGGAGTTCGGACAAGCGGCCACGCAAGCACCGCAGCCGATGCAGGCGGCGGCTTCGAATGCTTGTCCGGCCACGTCTTTCCCGATGGGAATCGTGTTGCCATCGGGCGCTTGGCCAGTGTCCACGGAGACGTAACCTCCGGCTTGGATGATGCGGTCGAAGGCGGAGCGGTCCACCACGAGGTCTTTCAGCACGGGGAATGCCTTGGCTCGGAACGGCTCGATGACGATGGTCTGGCCATCCTTGAAATGGCGCATGTGCAGTTGGCAGGTGGTTGTGCCATTTTGCGGGCCGTGCGGTTGGCCGTTGATGACGAGGTTGCAAGTGCCACAGATGCCTTCCCGGCAGTCGTGTTCGAAGGCTACTGGCTCTTTTTGACCGGAAACCAAGCTTTCGTTCAATACGTCGAGCATTTCAAGGAAGGACATGTGCTCGTTGGCCACGACCTGGTAGCTCTCGAATTGGCCTTTAACTTTTGCGTTTTTTTGTCGCCAAACTTTTAGGTTCAGTTTCATTTTTATATGGTTTGAAGTAGCGTCGCCTTTAGGCGGCGACGTTTCATCGCCTTTAGGCGGTGACTTGTTGATTAAACAACAAACTAAAGTTTGTTGGATGACACCGGCTAAAGCCGATGCTACTTATAGCTTCTTGCCGCCACTTTTACGTTTTCGTAAATCAGCGGTTCTTTGTTCAATTCTGGCTCTTTGGAGGTGTCTTGCCAGCCCCAAGCGGACACGAACATCATGTTTTCGTCGTCACGCATGGCCTCGCCTTCTTCGGTTTGGTACTCTTCCCGGAAGTGGCCGCCGCAGCTCTCTTGGCGCTCAAGGGCATCAAGGCACATCATTTCGCCGAGTTCGAGGAAGTCGGCCACACGGGTCGCTTTCTCCAACTCCGGGTTGAACTCGTCCATTGTGCCAGGCACGTAGAGGTCGGCGTAAAATTCGGCCTTCAGTTCCTGAATCATGCGGCGGGCAGTGGTCAGACCTTCGGCGGTGCGGGCCATGCCGCAGTAGTCCCACATGATTTTGCCGAGACGGCGGTGGAAGCTCTCGGCAGACTGCTTGCCGCCGTTATTGATGAAACCCGTAAGACGCTGGTGCACGGACTGTTCGGCTTCCTCAAATTCGGGTGAGTCGGTCTTGAATCTCGGCGTCCTGATTTCCTTCGACAAAAACGTGCCGATGGTATAAGGTATGACGAAATAGCCATCGGCCAAGCCCTGCATGAGTGCCGAAGCGCCGAGGCGGTTGGCGCCGTGGTCGCTAAAATTGCATTCGCCCAGGGCAAAAAGGCCGGGGATGTTCGTTTGCAAATTATAGTCCACCCAAAGTCCCCCCATTGTGTAATGGACAGCCGGGTAAATCTTCATCGGGTTGGTGTATGGGTCTTCTCCGGTGATTTTTTCGTACATCTCGAAGAGGTTGCCGTATTTCTCTTCCACCACTTTTTGACCCAATTCCCAAATCTGCTGGGCACTGGGGCTTTCGAGGTTCATCGAGTGCGCCTTCGACTTGCCGTAGCGGTCGATGGCTGCATTGAAGTCGAGGTAAACGCCCAAGCCCGTTGGCACGATGCCGTGGCCCTTGTCGCATTCCACTTTGGCGGCACGGCTGGCCACGTCCCTTGGCACCAAGTTGCCGAAGGCAGGGTAGCGGCGTTCCAAGTAGTAGTCACGGTCGGCTTCGGGGATGTCTTTTCCCTTTTTCTTGCCTTCCCGGATAGCTTTTGCGTCGTCCAAATTTTTAGGCACCCACACTCGGCCATCATTGCGCAGGCTCTCCGACATGAGCGTGAGCTTGCTCTGGTAATCGCCGTACTGCGGGATACAGGTTGGGTGGATTTGCGTGTAACATGGATTGGCCATCAATGCGCCACGACGCACTGCCCGCCATGCGGCGGTCACGTTGCACATCATGGCGTTGGTGCTGAGGTAAAAAACGTTACCGTAGCCTCCAGTGGCCAACACCACGGCATGAGCAGCGAAGCGGTCGAGTTTTCCCGTCACCAAATTGCGGGTGATGATACCCCTTGCCTTGCCTTCCACCAATACCACGTCGAGCATTTCGTGGCGGTTGTACATCGTCACATTGCCCAACGAAATCTGGCGACTGAGGGCTTGGTATGCCCCGATGAGTAGCTGCTGCCCCGTTTGACCACGGGCATAAAAAGTGCGCTGCACCTGCACGCCGCCGAAAGAGCGGTTGTCCAACATGCCGCTGTACTCCCGTGCGAAGGGCACGCCCTGCGCCACGCACTGGTCGATGATGTCCACGCTGACTTCGGCAAGGCGGTGAACATTGCCTTCCCGTGCCCGGTAGTCACCACCCTTGATGGTATCATAAAAAAGGCGGTAGATGCTATCGCCGTCGTTTTTGTAGTTTTTGGCTGCGTTGATGCCACCTTGTGCGGCGATGGAGTGTGCCCGGCGGGGGCTATCGTGGAAGGTGAAGCATTTGACGTTGTAGCCAAGTTCGCCCATTGAAGCTGCTGCTGCTGCTCCGGCAAGGCCGCTGCCAACCACGATGACATCGAGGCGGCGCTTGTTGTCGGGCGAAACGAGCGGCATGCTGCTCTTGTATTTCGTCCATTTTTCGGCGAGTGGGCCGGTGGGTACGTTACCGTTTAGTTCCATATTTTTGAAGTAAAAAGTTCAAGTAAAAAGGCTAAAGTCAAGCGTGTCTCAGGTAAAACACAATTGGAATCACCGCAAATCCAAGTGGCACCAGCACCGAATAAGCTGCACCAACGAACTTGATGACAGGCGTGTATTTCGGATGGTTTAGGCCCATACTTTGGAAGGCGGACTGGAAGCCATGCCAAAGGTGAAGGGCTATGACAACCATGCAAACCACGTAAAAAAGCACAAACCCAGCATTGGTGAAGGTCGCTTCAACTAGGGTGTATAGGTTACGTACTTCTTTGCCATCTATGTTCACAAAGTCAATGCCGTAGCCAATTTCGCCGTAGTGCATCATCGCCCAAAACTGAACCAAGTGAACGATGAGAAACACAAAAATCACGATGCCAAATGCCCACATGAACTTGGCCAGTCCAGGTGAAGTCTGCGTCGCACGGGTTTTTGTTACCGCATAGCCTTGTGTTCCACGGGCTGCTCGGTTTTTTGACCAAAGGGCAATTCCCAGAATGGCATGCAGCAAGATAAAGAAGAAATTGCCCTTGGAAACAAACTGTATCAAAGGGTTGTGCGCCATGAAGTTAGCGTAAGTATTAAAGGCAATGCCACCGTCGTCATGCAACAGTTGAAGGTTTCCTGCTAGGTGAACCGCAAGGAATAAAATCAGGAAAAGTCCTGTCAAGGCCATTAATAACTTCCTGCCAATGGAGGAGGTGAGAAACCCGAAAAACCAATTGTTCATCTGCTATTGCGATTTGATGATGTAATTTAATGCACTAGGTTTGGCCGAATGGCTACCAATGCTGGGCAAATGTATCTACTTAAATGGTTTTAACAAAAAGCAGTTTAAGCGGAAAGCATTGGTGGGCTTATTTAGAATGGATAAAAATTTGGTAAATTGATAATTGAAAATGGATAATTGATAATTAAGCAAGAGGCTACCTAATTATCAATTATCAATTATCAATTAAAAAATTACCCCTTTACCTTGTACTTCACCGCTGTCTTAGTGTTGTAAAAGAAGAAGGAGTACACGTCAGCGATTTCGTCAATCACCTTAGAAGTCGGCTTGCCAGCACCATGGCCAGCGTCCGTTTCGATGCGGATGAGCACGGGGCTGTCGCCTTTGTGAGCTGATTGCAGTCCTGCTGCAAACTTGAAGGAGTGCGCAGGCACTACCCGGTCGTCGTGGTCGCCAGTGGTGACCATCGTGGCGGGATATTGGGTGCCGGGCTTGAGGTTATGAACGGGGGAGTACCCTTTGAGGTAGTTGAACATTTCGGTGCTTTGTTCCGAAGAGCCGTACTCAGGCACCCAACCTTTTCCTACGGTAAACTTGTGGTAGCGCAGCATGTCCATCACACCAACGCCAGGGAGTGCCACAGCAAAAAGGTCGGGGCGCTGGGTCATGCAGGCACCGACGAGCAGGCCGCCGTTGGAGCCACCCGAGATGCCAAGGCGTGCTGTTGACGTATATTTTTCAGCAATCAAATATTCAGCTGCTGCAATGAAATCGTCGAACACATTCTGCTTTTTCATCAACATGCCGTCCTTGTGCCATGCCTCACCGTACTCGCCGCCGCCTCGCAGGTTGGGCATGGCGAATACACCACCGTTTTCTAGCAACATGATTCTCGACGTGCTGAAATTTGGGGAAAGGCTGATGTTGAATCCGCCGTAACCGTAAAGTTGGCATGGGTTGTTGCCGTCCATTTTCAAACCTTTTTTATGTACCACAAAC
>JAHEAS010000328.1 GCA_024642645.1 Saprospirales bacterium
CTTGGTCCAACAATGACAACAATGCCTACAAGTTTTCGGTGACCATAAAACCCACCACCGGCAATTCGGTAACGCTGTCAAAATTGACATTTTACGAGTCTGCACCTGCCAACTACAGTTGGGTAGGCGGTGGCAGTGGCGACAACGACCCACCTTCAAAATACGGCGTTCGGGTTACAAAAAACGGTAGCGAAGTATTTAAGCAAACAGGCATTTCCACCAGCAGTTCTTGGTCATTGGAAACCATTGACTTCTCAACTGACCCCGACTTTACCGTTTCAGCTCAAACTACTTTCAATATCGAAATCCTGGGCTATTGCCGTCAAGGTTCGAATGGTTATGCCGTTTGGGATGTCGATGAAATCAAGCTTTATGGCTGTGCTACCGACCCTTGTGCTGCTCAAGGCGGTGACAGTGATGGCGACGGCGTCTGCAACAACCAGGACTGTGCGCCCAACAACGCATCACTACCGGCATCACCCGGAACGGCATGTAATGATGGAAACTCAAGCACCACCAATGATGTCATCCAAGCTGACGGCTGCACCTGTGCAGGTACTTCTTCAGGGCCAAACTGCGCAACAGACATCAGTATCACCACCGGCAATGGGACCATTTTGGCAACTGGATTAAACGGTGCCCCGATAAGTTCTTTGCAAGTGTTCTCATCCACTTGGCAAACAGTTTACAGTTGCTTCGCAAACTGTGGCGCTTCGCAAACAGTGAGCGTTCCTGCTGGCAGCTATTATGTTTATGCCAAATATTACACGGCTGCCTACCAGTTGATTTGTGAAAAACAACTCACGGTGACGGTAACCGGAGGGAATCCATGCGCCAATCAGGGCGGTGACTCCGATGGTGACGGTGTTTGCAACAACCAAGACTGCCAGCCATACAACGCAGCCTTTCCTGCTACGCCTGGTACGCCTTGTAACGATGGCAACCCGAATACCATAAACGATGTCGTCCAACCGGGAGGATGTAGTTGCGCAGGAACGCCCATCAGCTCTTGCGACAACGTGACCAACGGTGGCACAATTGGTTTTGGCAACAATTGCGCAGCAACCACAACCGTATGTAACACGGCGTCACCAAATATTTCCAACTGCACGGCACCAAGCGGTGGCTCAGGCAACATTGAAATCATTTGGCTGAAAAGCACCACCTCTTGCAGCGCACCGACCACCACGGCCGCCGACATCATCGCTGGCCTTGACCCACATTGGTCGCTGATTGCAGGTCAAACTGGGTTGACTTACAATCCCGGTACGGTTAGCGCCAGCACTTGCTTTTTGCGTTGTGCACGTCGGGCAGGTTGTGGCAGCTATGTGGAATCAAACATCATTAGCCTGACCGTGGATTGCGGCGGAGGAGGAACCCCGAATTGCGCCAATTTGACCTTTACGACAGGTGCTGGCAGCATTTCGGTCACTGGTTTGGATGGAGCGCCGGTCACGTCGCTTCAAATATTTTCATCTACTTGGCAACCGGTGTACAGTTGCTTCGCAAACTGTGGTGCCACGCAAACGGTGAATGTACCAGCTGGCATCTACTATGTTTATGGCAAATACTACTCGGCAAGCTACACGCTGATTTGTGAAAAAAATCAAACTGTGACGGTAGGTGGCACTTCACCATGCGCTAACCAAGGTGGAGATTCAGATGGCGACGGTGTCTGCAACAACCAGGACTGCCAGCCTTACAATCCAGCCTATCCGGCCATTCCAGGAACTGCTTGTAACGACGGCAACCCGAACACCATCAACGATGTGATACAAGTCGGCGGATGCAGCTGCGCTGGAACGCCTGTTGTCACTGGCACACTTACGCCTTCCACCCTGCACCCTAAATTCGTCAACCAACTGCCTGCGATTCCTCGCATCAACGCAACAGGGGGTGGCACGTACAACATCGGCATGGAAGAAGGCAGCCACTACCTCGGACTCTACGACACCAATGGCAACCCAATGAACACGACCACCTGGGGATACAGCTACAACGGCAATAAAATGTACCTAGGCCCAACGTTCATTGCACAGAAAAATGTACCAGTGGATGTGAAATGGATAAATAACCTCGGCACAGCCCACCACCACCTCTTGCCCATTGACCATAGCATCCACATGGCGCACCCAACAAATGGTGTGGCAACGGTTGTTCACCTGCACGGCGGCCACAGTGAAGCGGCCAGCGATGGCTACCCGGAGGCTTGGTTTACCCAAAACTGGGCGGAAACTGGTGCTGAATTCAAGAAACAAACCTATCACTACGCCAATGACCAGGAAGCCGCTCCGCTTTGGTACCACGACCATACGCTGGGCATTACTCGCTTGAATGTGTACGCGGGCTTGGCAGGCATGTACCTCCTCCGTGACAACAATGAATTGTCCATGAACTTGCCAACTGGCAATTATGAGCGGGAGTTGGTCATTCAGGACAAACAATTCTCAGCGGATGGCTCGATGTACTTCCCGGCACTCCTTAGCGACCCAGAAGCTGATGATTTCCCAACCAATCCTGCGATTGAACCGACCATTTTCCCAGAGTTCTTCGGGGATTATATCTTGGTAAACGGAGCAGCTTGGCCGAAGCTGGACGTGCAGCCCACGAAGTACCGCTTCCGTTTGCTGAATGCATCGGATTCCAGATTTTATATTTTCAAACTGTCCAACAATGCAAATTTCCAGCAAATTGGCACGGAAGGCGGCTTGCTTAACAGCCCCGTCATGCTCAACCAATTGGTCATGGGGCCAGGGGAACGGTACGACATTGTCATTGATTTTTCAACGATGGTCGGCCAGTCTGTGACCTTGCAGAATATTGGCCCAGATGAGCCTTTCATGGGTTTAGAGGCAGGCCAAAACCCTGCAGACCCTGAAACCACCGGCCAAATCATGCAATTCAACGTGGGCAACAATTCGAATGCGTCGTTTACCATTCCCAATACATTGCGCCAGCCAATCCAATACCTCGGCGCAGCAGCAAAAACCCGACAACTGCTACTTTTGGAGGGAATGGACGAATTTGGCAGGCTTCAACCAAGCCTAGGCACAGCGGCGGCGGGCTCACTACGCTGGATGGATCCAACCACTGAGACCCCGTTGATAAACGAAACGGAAATTTGGGAGGTGTACAACAACACCGGGGATGCACACCCCATCCATATCCACCAGATTAGTTTCCAATTGATGAACCGCCAGGAATTCACAGGCGACCTAGACCCAGTCACCAGCCAACTGACCAATATTCAAATGGTAGGTGCTCCTGTTGTTCCTCCGGCAAGCGAGCAGGGATGGAAGGACACGTACATCATTCCACCGGGTCATGTGGCCCGCTTCAAGGTGCGTTTTGACCTTCCGGGTAAGTTTGTTTGGCACTGCCATATTCTCTCCCATGAGGACCACGACATGATGCGGCCATTTGAAGTTATGCCCGCTGGCGGTGGTGGCGGTGGAAATCCGAACTGTGCCAACGTGGCCATTTCCGCGGGTGCTGGCACCATCAATGTGTCTGGCCTTAACGGATCGCCTGTAACTTCGCTAGAGGTTTTCACCGGTAGTTGGCAGCCATTCTTTAATTGCTTTGGCAATTGCGGAGCATCAAAAACATTGAACGCAACGCCTGGCACTTACTATGTCAAGGTAAAATATTATAGTGCTACCTACCAACAAATTTGCGAAGTAAACCAAACGGTCACGGTCTCGCAACTGCTGGCTGGCGCAACGGACGAAGTTTTCCAGCTTTATGTCAACAAACAATTGGAGCATACGGAAGTGAACTGGATACACAACGTTGGCTACCTCGTTAGCCAATACGAGCTGGAACGCAGCTTGGACGGCAGCCATTTCGAGCCACTGACCGCCGAACTGTCGAAGGGTGGCCATGCACCGGAGTTGTACAGCAACTTTGATTTGGAGCCTGCCATCGGCGACAACTACTATCGGGTGAAGGCTACGTTGTTGGACGGCACGGTTGGCTACTCGGAGGCCAAAATGGTTCATTTCGATGATTTGACTGACTTCACACTGTTCCCGAACCCGGCGAACGATTTCGTGGAGGTCAACCTCGAAAAAGTGGTTGGTGCTGAGCACGTCAACATTCAGGTATTCAATAACCTTGGCCTTTTGGTCAAGCGTTACGACCTCGACGAAGTGAGCAGCAAATACTACCAGATGGACATCAGGGAATTACACGAAGGACATTATATCGTCTGGCTGAATGTGCCTGGAAAACGGGCAATTGCCAAAACGCTTATGGTAGGCAAACTGTAATTGAAGTTTGGTTTATCGAAATAGGAAAGCCACCACTGTTGCGACCGTGGTGGCTTTTTTTATGTGCTTGAATATGCTGTTCAAGGTGCATTGGTGCCAAACATCCACGAGAAACCATCATACACCGCTAAATGCAACACATCCGCATGGTTTTGTTGCTTGAGTAAATGGCAATGCACCCTAAAACCCTTTATCTGCTGCGACTTCAGCCGCTTGCCCAATTTCTTTGCTGCCTTCACCATCAAACGGTGTTCTTGCTTGCCAACTGCAATATAAATGGATTTGTTGGCTTGTTTAAATTGGGGCATTTGTTTCCACAGCGATTCATTGTCCCACCACATGCTCGGGCTGACGATGATGTAATTGTTGAATAAGTCAGGCTTTTTAAACAAAATCTCCGTCGCCAATAGTCCACCGAGCGATTGACCGATAATAGTCGTCGTATCGTTCGTCAAATAATTTTGATTGACAAATGGCTGGAGCTCTTTTTCCAAAAACTGGATAAAATTGGCAGAGCCGCCTGTGGTTGGAAAGTCTTTTTTATCCTGTTCAACCGTCGTCGGAAAGGTAAAATCCCGCTTCCTGTCCACGTTGGCGATGCCGACGACGATGCTTTCCGGCAGCATGTTTATCCATGGGAAAGTGCCGTACTGCACCAGCCCAACGGTGTGAATGAAGTCCTCGTCCGCCGAGCCGTCCAGCAGG
>JAHEAS010000329.1 GCA_024642645.1 Saprospirales bacterium
CACCCAAGTTCGATTGTCATTGTTGAGGCCGCTAGCCACCATAATCCAACCGAAGACCGCCGCCAACATCGCCAGCCCAATCACTACACCGAGCCGCCGGAGCAGCCAGCCGGGCAATTGTTTATTTACCAAAAACCATAGAAACGGGAAGAGGAAGACGAAGCCCATGAGCCTCGCCCAGAGTCGGTGGCCGTATTCCCAGAAAAAGATAAATTTGAAATCCCGTAGCGTCATGTCGGCATGGAGCGTTTCGAACTGCTTCTTCGCTGCCACTTTGTATTTGTCGAAGGCGACCTGCCACTCGGCCTCGTTGAGCGGTGGCAGCGTGCCCTGAATGACGGCCCACTCCGTGATGGAAAGACCTGAGTCCGTGAGGCGGGTGACGCCACCGATGACCACTTGGAAGAAAACCATGACCACACCTGCCAGTAGCCAGAGGCGAACGGGTTTTGAAACAGGGGTCGAAGTATAGCTTGTACGCATGGACGAAAATTTTGGGTAAAACTAAATTGTTTTGTTTGTCCGATAATCACTGCCGTGTCATCTCTAATAGTATTGATGAGTTTCTTTTTTAAAAATTTATTTGCCAGCCTATTATTAAGGGTGTTGGTACGTGGAGAAAAAGGGTGCATTTTTTTGTGAAAAATCCAAATATGGATAACTATGGGTTACATCCACAGTCAGCCAACATGGCCTAACGTTCAGCATCAATGCTTTGTATCCTTTTTTCACATTCTGTGGAGAACAACTACAGGGATAAAAATAAGTTTTCGGACTTGGGATAACTTTCGCTTAACATTCACGAAACATGGTGTTACCCACACAAACCTCATTTCAAGTGTACCTCGAATTTTGAAAGCTACACGCTCAACTGTATGACTTGTTGGCAAGCTCTTAGGGCATCCACATTTTTCCCCACAAAAACTGTTGGCGGAGCTTTTTGCTAAAACGCTGATTTTTATACCTTTATGAAAACGCTTTTTTAGGCGTGTTGAGAACCGCTCTTGGGCACACCCAACGATTTGTTTTTTGCCCTAAATATTTGTTGTGGATAGTCCTGTTCCTGTTGTTGAATCGTGTGGAACTACAAGGTCAATTTGTTTAGAAAAAATAACTTGCAACGGCTTGTTCTTTTTGGAAACAAGTATCTTTTAACCCCAACCTTTTACTTTTTACTTTCAACTTTTTCCTTCAAAAACATGTGCGGACGTTTCTCATTGGTCACCTCTAAAGAAAAATTGCAGCAGCAACTGCCCTTCGTCGAAGTGCCGGAAACCCTGCGCCTCAGCTACAACATTGCCCCGACGCAACACGCCTACGTGGTGACTGACGACGACCCAGAGCGCTTGCAGTACATCGCCTGGGGATTGGTGCCACACTGGTCGGAAGATGGTAAAAACACAGGTCGCCTCATCAATGCACGGCGGGAGGGCATCGAAACTAAACCGTCATTCCGAGTGCCCATCCGAAAGCGACGCTGCTTGGTACCTGCCGATAGTTTTTATGAGTGGCGAAGAGAGGGTAGGGGTAAAATCCCGTACCGAATTTTACTGAAGGACAATGACCTGATGTTCTTCGCCGGGGTGTGGGACGTGTGGTACAGTGGCGATTACGGACTCAAGACTTTTTCTATCATCACCACCGATGCCAACGATGACGTGTCAGATATCCACAACCGGATGCCTGTACTGCTTACCACACCTGAACAGCAAAAGCAATGGCTCGAATCAGATAACCTCGACGATATCCTGATGCTGCTCCAAACACCGCCAGACCATATAATAAGAAAGTACCGTGTGACCGAGAAAGTGAACGCCGTGGCCAACGACTCCCCCGACATGCACCTGGAGGTGCCGGAGCCTCCGACTTTGTTTGATTTTTAGTATTTGCGTGTTTATGTAAATTCAAGTTTTTGAAAGATATTTGATGCTGCCCAAACATTTTCGTTTCAGACAAAAACACAAACAAACAGCTTGGTTGATGGAATGGTGGTGAGGCCTTCAATTCTCCAATCCTTTTCTCCCTCAATCCTTGTAAAATGAGAAAACCCAATGCTCGTAAAAACCTACGCCAGCGCCGTCCATGGCGTTGATGCTCAAACCATCACCGTTGAAGTGAGCGCAGGAGGACAACCTCCCCCAAATGGACCTTGGTACCACCTCGTTGGCCTGCCGGACAATGTGGTGAAGGAAAGTTTTCCTCGTATCGAGACCGCCATGAAGAGCATCAAGTATCAGATGATGCGCATGAAAATGGTGATAAATCTCGCCCCAGCCGACATCCGAAAAGAGGGTTCTTCCTACGACCTGCCCATCGCTATCGGCATACTTGCCGCCCAAGAACAAATCAGCAACACCGAACTCGACAAATACATCATGATGGGCGAGCTGTCGCTAGATGGTAGCTTGCGGCCAATAAAAGGGGCGCTGCCCATCGCTGTGCAAGCGAGGGCGGAGAAGTACAAAGGCATTATTTTGCCAAAACAGAATGCGAGGGAAGCCGCCATCGTCAACAACCTCGAAGTGTACGGCGTGACCACCCTCCTCGAAGCTGTGGATTTTTTGAACGGGCGAACAACGCTGGAACCAACCGTGGTGGATACCCGGGAGGAATTTGCTGCCAACCAAGAGGTTTTCCTTGTTGATTTCTCCGATGTAAAAGGCCAGGACAATGTGAAACGTGCCCTCGAAATTGCCGCCGCAGGCGGGCATAACGCCATCCTCATCGGGCCACCAGGCGCTGGCAAAACGATGCTCGCCCGCCGGATGCCGACCATCCTGCCGCCCCTCTCGCTGATGGAGGCACTGGAAACAACCAAGATTCACTCGGTTTCCGGTGCGCTACCCGCTGAATCCTCACTGATTTCCAACCGGCCATTCCGTGCGCCGCACCACACGATTAGTGATGTAGCGCTGGTAGGTGGCGGCTCCAATCCAATGCCGGGCGAGATTTCATTGGCGCACAATGGGGTATTGTTTCTTGATGAATTGCCAGAGTTCAAGCGCTCAGTATTAGAGGTGATGCGCCAACCCATGGAGGAGCGCCGGGTCACCATTTCACGGGCAAAAATCAGCATTGACTACCCCGCCAATTTTATGTTGGTGGCCTCAATGAATCCCTGCCCCTGTGGTTTTTATAATCACCCAACAAAAGAATGTGTCTGCGGCCCTGGTGTGGTGAAGCGTTATTTGAGTAAAATCAGTGGGCCGCTGCTTGACAGGATTGACCTGCATGTGGAGGTGACGCCAGTTTCTTACGAAGAACTGGCTAGGTATGATGCTCCTGCTCGCACTAGCAAGGAAATTGTAGCTGGCGTAATCAAAGCTCGTGAGATTCAGGGCGAGCGTTTCAAGGAATACAAGGGCGTTTTTTGCAACGCACAAATGCCGAGCCGCCTTGTGCGAGAGGTCTGCCAACTGAACACGGCTGGCGTCGCCCTGCTGAAAAAGGCAATGGAGGTGCAGAAACTATCGGCCCGTGCCTACGACCGCATATTGAAAGTAGCCCGCACCAGTGCCGACCTCGTCGCCAGTCCCGACATCAAGATTGAGCATATTGCGGAAGCGATTCAGTATCGCAGCTTGGACAGGGAGGGGTGGGCTGGTTGAAAAATGGGATGAACTCAGGCGGCGACTTCAAGTCGCCGCCTGAGTTTGCTTCATTTCTCAAACTTCGTCAAGATAGTGGAGCTTTCCACATTGCCCCGGTCGTCCATGTTTTCCGATTTGACCATCCCAACGCCGATGGCATACCACGACACCGTCTTGAATTTCTTATTTATGATTGATTTCAATTCACTGTCTTGACTAATTTTAACGCACTCAAAAGTGCCCGCAGGCGTCGTCACGATTTCCGTACTTTCCACTTTTCGGTTGGTGATGCTCATGGTGATATTCATCAGGGTTAAACCACCCGTCATGGCCTTCACATTGACGTCGCCATCCGAAAGCGTTTGGCCGGGCTTGAGGTTGTTTGGAAACTCAAGCGCATTGCCAGATATCTCCATTTCCATGTCTTTGAAACCCGCCATCATCCGTTGGTCGAGCATACTGGACATGTCCAGGTAAACCACCCCGTTTCGGCATTCTAAATTGTAGTTGCCCTCCGAAAGCGTCTTTCCTTTTTCATTGGACAAGACCATACTCGTATTGGCCTTGAAGCCATCGTCGGTAGCTTCCACGGTGTTGATTTTTTGACGCTGGATGCTGCTGACTTTACCTTTTTTGTCATAATTGGTCAGCTCAAAACTCACCCCCTGCCGGAAAGCAAGGTAGTTGGATTCACAGGCGTCTTGTGCCTTCATGACGAGGTTGGAAGACAATAATAAAATGGTGGCAAGAATGATGTTTTTCATGACTGGATAATTTGGTTGAAAAGTTGGTGAAAAACTGGGAATCTCAGTAGGTGCGTACATTAGAGGTGGTTAGACAAAGTTATTCATTTATTGTGAAGGTAAAAAACGAGTACTGACTTACCCTTAACTTTACCCCGATACCTAATTTTATGATGATGAAAATTGACAAAAACATCCGCCAAGCCTCCACCCTTCCCGGCCATTTCTACCGTGACCCCGCCATTTTTAACGAAGTCAAGGAAAAAATCTTCGCCGCCTCGTGGCTCTACGCCGCTGATGTTTCCCTAGTGAAAAACCCCGGCGATGTGTACCCCTTCACGCTGCTGCCCGGTGTCCTCGACGAGCCGCTGGTGCTGGTTCGTGACCGGGAGGGTGTGCTTCGCTGCCTCTCCAATGTCTGTACCCACCGGGGCAAGGTCATCGTTGAGGAGCCTGGCACGGTGGGCACGATGCTGCGCTGCGGTTATCACGGTCGTTGCTTCCGGTTGGATGGCACGTTCAAGTCCATGCCGGAGTTTGGGCAGGCCGAGGGCTTCCCTACCCCCGCCGATGACCTGCACCAAGTGCCAGTTCGGGAGTGGCTGGGCATGGTCTTCGTCTCGCTGAAC
>JAHEAS010000330.1 GCA_024642645.1 Saprospirales bacterium
AAGCTCCAGCAAGACCTCGTGGACGACGACGAGTTGGAAATGGTAAAAAATTACCTACTCGGCACCCTTTTAACGAACCTTGACGGCCCTTTCAACATTGCAGAGGTAGTGAAAACGTTTGTGAGCGAGGGGCTAGAACTCAGCGCTTTTGAAGAATTGGCTACGGCTATCAAAAACATCACCGCTGAGGAGGTCAGGGAACTGGCCAGGAAGTATTTTAGCAAAAAAGATATGTGGGAGGTGATAGTTTAGGTTAGGCGGTTTTCGGTTTTTTGCTTTCAGGGAGGGACTGCCCGTGGTTAGAAGTCTTACGATAAAAACGAACCACCTGCCTGCCCAAAAACCAGAAACCGAAAACCAAAAACCACATTCTCCGCTGAATATCAATTAGTTTTGATGAATTGCTACAATAATTATTGGATTTTCTTTTCTTTTGTGCCGTCTTAGCGAAGCATTGGTTTTTTCGATGTTTTGATTAAAAATTGGATTGCGAACAAACACACCTTTCCATTCATATCAAGACCTTTGCCCAACCGCTTCAAGGGCGTGCCAAAAAGATTTTAACAAAAAACAGCGATAAACGCTATTAATGAAACTCTTCAGTTTTTTCACACAAGAATTAGCCATAGACCTTGGAACCGCCAATACGCTCATCATGTGCGATGGAAAAGTAGTGGTGGACGAGCCGTCCATCGTGGCCATTGACAGGCGCACCGGGGAGACGATTGCCGTGGGCACCAAGGCCATGCAGATGCACGAAAAAACCCATGAAAACATAAAAACCGTGCGCCCGTTGAGGGACGGCGTTATCGCCGACTTTCAGGCTGCGGAGAATATGATTGAGGGTCTCATCAACATGATTGGCAATCGCCGCAGGTTTTTTTCCCACTTAAAAATGGTCATCTGCATCCCTTCAGGCATTACCGAAGTGGAAAAAAGGGCCGTTTTTGACTCCGCCGACCACGTGGACTCCAAAGAAACCTACCTCATCCATGAGCCAATGGCCGCAGCACTTGGTATAGGTTTGGAAGTCGAGGAGCCGATTGGCAACGTCATCATTGACATTGGGGGCGGTACGACGGAGATTGCAGTAATTGCACTGTCCGGTATCGTATGCGACCAAAGCATCCGCACAGCAGGCGACGAGTTTACCGCCGATATCATGGACTACATGAAACGGGCACACAATATCCTCATTGGAGAGCGCACCGCTGAACAGATAAAGATCAATGTTGGCTCAGCCCTACATGAGTTAGAAAATCCACCACCAGACTATGCTGTGAATGGACGTGACTTTATGACGGGCATCCCGAAGCAGATCACAATTTCGTACCACGAGGTTTCACAAGCCATAGACAAGTCCATCGGCAAAGTGGAAGAGGCCGTGATGAAAGCACTGGAATCCACACCGCCAGAATTAGCAGCTGATATTTACAAGACCGGCCTTTACCTGACGGGCGGTGGCGCTTTGCTACGTGGTCTCGATAAGCGACTTAGTGCCAAGACTAAACTACCAGTGCACATCGCCGAAGACCCGCTTCGTGCAGTGGTGCGTGGCACAGGCATTGCACTGAAAAATACCGACCGTTTTTCCTTCCTGATTGATAGAAAAAGCGTTTGATTTAGTTCGGCAGTTAGTCAGTTGGCAGTTGGCAGTCAGTTACTGTTACCTACCAACTGACTGCCAACTGCCAACTGACTAACTGCCAACTTGAAATGTTCAACCTCGTCCAGCTTCTGATAAAACTGAGCGGCTTTCTGGTATTCATCGTGCTGGAAGCCATCTGTTTTTCGTTGGTAGTGAGGTACAACGGCAACCAGGAAAAGGTTTACATAAACACCGTCAACCAGTTCACTGGCTGGATGCAAAACAAAAGCGCTGCTACTTACCAATATTTCCAACTTTACGATGAAAACAAGCGGTTGGCAAAGGAAAATGCCCGGCTGCTCGACCGCCTAGCCAATGTGGGTATAAACGTGCAGAACCCGCTGGACACCGTTTGGGCCGACACTTTGCAGCCCAAGTTCAGCTTCCTGGAAGCGCAGGTTATTCGGAACTCCATCAATCAGCATCACAATTACATCACCTTGAACAAGGGCAGTGATGACGGCGTGACTCCGCACAGCGGTGTGGTGAGCGACGATGGCGTGGTGGGCATTGTACGTAAGGTTTCAAAAAAATACTCCGTGGCCATGTCTGTGCTGCACAGGCAAACAATTGTGAATGCCAGGGTACGGCACAAGAATTACTTTGGCCCGATGATGTGGAAAAGCGAAAACATCCATATTTTCAACCTTGATAACATTCCCAAAGACGCCCCTGTCACGAAGGGTGACACCATCGAGACCAGTGGTTATTCTACGATGTTCCCACCAGGCGTGACGCTGGGCGTGATTGACAAATTGTGGATGGACCCCGGCAGCAATTTTTTCACCATTGAGGTAAGGTCGTTTGCAAAGCTGAGCAACTTACAACATGCCTACATTGTGCGGAATATTTTCAAAAATGAAGAAGAGCAACTGGAAAAATCCGTGATTACTGAAGATGAATAGCATAATCGTTGTAAATATTTTGCGTTTTGTGGGGCTGTTGCTGTTGCAGGGCCTTGTGTTCAAAAACATTGGGGTGGGTTGGGAGAGCTTCCCTTACTTACACATCATCGTGTTTCCACTGTTCATTGTATTATTACCGCTAAGGGCACCAAAAACACTGGTCATTTTTCTAGCATTTGTAATCGGCATTTCCGTCGATTTTCTCTACGACACGTTGGGTGTACATGCCAGCGCAGCAGTATTTACTGGGTTTATACGGTCTTTGGTGCTAAAAATGCTGGAACCCCGGGGCGCTTACAACATGTCGTACAGCCCGACCATCGCTCGCATGGGACTCGGCTGGTTTGTACAGTATACCTCCATCTTGATGTTTGCCCATATTTTCTTTTATTACTCCGTAGAAGCCTTCACATTTGTTTATATTGTGGATATTTTGATTAAAACTATCGTTAGCTTTTTAGCGTCTATGGTTTTTATCATGATATTCCAACTCTTGTTCAATCCTTTAGATTAGAAAGGTGATCGGGTGAGAGGTTCGATCGGGTGAGCTATATGTCTCATCCAAACCCCTCAAACCCTCACTCGCTTAAGCATGGAGAACCAGTACAAAGAACGACAATACATCATCCTGCTGCTTTTTGCGCTGGCAGGTTTGTTATTGGCGGGGAGGGCCTTCCAGTTGCAAGTGCTTAGTGATGCTTTCCGGAGCAAGGCCGATGCTGTGGCTATGAGCAAAGAGACTCAGTATCCGGCTCGTGGCCTCATTTATGACAGAAACGGCAAACTGCTCATCAATAACGCCCCAGTGTACGACCTAATGGTTACCTACTATCAAGTGAAACCCGGTATGGACACATTGAAGTTTTGCCAGCTGCTCGGCATAACAAAAGAGGATTTTAAGAAACGGCTCAACAAGGACTTCAAGCGAGACAAGCGCTTTAGCAGAATAAAGCCTTATATTTTCATGGATAAAATATCGCCGGAATCATTTGCCCTTTTCCAGGAGAGCATGTATGAGTTTCCGGGCTTTTTTGCGCAGGTGCGCAATATCCGCAGCTACCCCGTGAACCACGCTGCGCACATGCTTGGTTACATCACAGAAGTTACCGATTCGGACATCAAAGCAGCCAATGGCGCATATGTCATGGGGGATTACATTGGTGCCAGTGGCCTCGAACTGGCCTACGAAAATGAACTTAAAGGCGTAAAAGGCTCCAAGTACGTGCTAAAGGACAACCTCGGCAGGGACGTTGGCAGCTTCCAAAACGGCAAGCGGGACACGCTGCCCGAGTCGGGCTACGACCTCATTTCCACCATTGATATAGAACTTCAGGCCTACGCCGAGTCGTTGATGGTCAACAAGAAAGGTGCTGTCGTGGCCATCGAACCCAAAACGGGTGAAATCCTTGCCTTCCTCAGCTCACCCACCTACGACCCCAACCTAATGGTCATCGACCAAGACCGTGGCAATGCCTACATGGCTTTGTTGAAAGACAAAAATCAGCCGCTTTTCAACCGGGCAATCATGGCGGCGTACCCCCCTGGCTCCACCTTCAAGGCATCGGTCGGATTGATTGGAATGCAGATGGGCGCCATCTCCCCTGAAACGGGCTGGCCCTGCGGCGGCTACTACGTGAACGGTGGCCATGACGTGCGGAAATGCCGAGGGCACGCCTACCCCTCTAACATCAGTATTGCCCTACAATGGTCGTGCAACTCCTATTTTTTCCGAACCTTCAAGGAAATTGTAGACCACTACGGCTATTACAATTCCGGCCAGGGCCTTGATACGATGGCCTATTACCTCCATTCTTTTGGTCTCGGCCAAAAATTGGGCGTGGACTTCCCCGGTGAGAAAACTGGCCGAGTACCCGACTCCAAATACTACAATAAAATGTACCCCAAGGACAAAGGTGGTTGGCGCTCGCCCACAGTCATCTCAGTTGGTATCGGACAGGGTGAAATAGAACTCACCACCATCCAAATGGCCAATTTGGCGGCTATGATTTCCAACCGTGGGTATTATTTTATCCCGCACTTTGTGAAGGAGTTCAAGCAAGGTGACAAGAAACTACCTGCCAAAGACCCCTACCGGAAGCGAATAAAAGTACCTATCAGTTCCTACTATTTCCCGGCAGTGGTGAACGGCATGGCCGCAGTAATTGCGGCGGGCACAGCACGCTCATCGGGCATACCCGACCTGCCCGTAGCCGGCAAAACCGGTACAGTGCAAAACCCGCACGGCGAAGACCACTCAACGTTCATCGGGTTTGGCCCAATTGACGAGCCTAAAATTGCCATCGCTGTTTATGTAGAAAATGCAGGTGGTGGTGGCAAGTTCGCCGCACCAATTGCCACGCTTTTGATGGAAAAATACCTGCGTGGCAGCATCAGTGAAAGCCGGA
>JAHEAS010000331.1:0-1057 GCA_024642645.1 Saprospirales bacterium
CGGAAGTGGATGAAAAGACCATTGAGCAGCGCATCGTGGATGGGTATGTCCTTCGGGAAAACGTTTACGCCGACCTCAATCTGCTGTTGGGGCGTCTCGAAGATTGCCGACAAAACGGCACGGCCATCGCCCTCATTTACGCTGGGAACATTGTGGATTTGTTGGAAAAAATGGTGGACGCCAACACCAAAATTGAACTGCTCAGTGACCAGACCAGCCTTCACAATATTGATGACTTGGGATATTGCCCAGCGGGCTACACTTTTGAACAGGCCAAGGTTTTATTGGACGATGACAAGCTGCGTTTTATGGCTGAGATTCGCAAAACGCTCATTCGCCACGCCCATGCTGTGAACGCCCTGGCCGAGCGTGGTACTTATTTTTGGGACTATGGGAATGCCTTCCTGCTCGAAGCGGGCAAGGCTGGCGCCGATGTTTTCAAAGATAAAAGCACGGGTGAGTACAAATACCCTAGTTATGTGGAGGATATCATGGGGCCGATGTGCTTTGACTATGGCTTCGGCCCGTTCCGTTGGGTTTGTTGTTCTGGTGAAAAATCGGATTTAGATAAAACGGACGCTATCGCCGCACAGGTTTTGGAGGGAATTAAGGCAACTGCCCCCGCCGAAATCCAGGGCCAACTCAACGACAATATCATTTGGATAAAAAATGCCGACCGTGACCTGCCCATCGTCGGCTCGAAGTCCCGAATCCTTTACGCCGATGCCGAGGGTCGGGTCAAGATTGCGCAAGCCTTCAATGACGCCATTGCCAGCGGCGAACTTGCTGGCCCTGTCGTGCTTGGCCGTGACCACCATGACGTAAGCGGCACCGACTCGCCCTTCCGGGAAACCTCGAACATCTACGATGGCAGTCGCTTCACCGCCGATATGGCGGTGCAGAACGTCATAGGTGACAGCTTCCGAGGCGCCACTTGGGTCAGCCTGCACAACGGTGGCGGGGTAGGGTGGGGTGAAGTCATCAACGGTGGCTTTGGCATGGTGCTCGATGGCTCGAAAGCCGCCGAGTATCGCCTGAAATCCATGCTTTTCTGGGA
>JAHEAS010000331.1:1126-4954 GCA_024642645.1 Saprospirales bacterium
CGAGGAATGAGGAGGCGATTTTTGCCATCAAACGGGAAATGGAACGGACGCCGGGGCTGGTAGTTACGTTGCCGAATTTAGTGGAGGATGAGTTACTGGATGGGATGGGTTGAAAAAACATGAAAGCCCTTGAAAGTCAATGACTTTCAAGGGCTTTTGAACTGAAATGGGATACTTATTTTATCCTAAAAACAAGGCTGTTCAAGCTCCAAGGGTTTTCTCTACCGGGGAATTTTCCTTTTACGTTAGTGAAATAAAACCTGTCACCTGGTTCGGCGGATTCCATCAAGGCTTTAACATCATTGTCAAAATCCCCATTGTCTGCCGCATAGTCCATGGAAGATTGTTCGCCTCTTTTTGGCACTCTCACAATGGTGTACGAAGTAATGTCGGCTTTGAAATCAAAAGTAAAATTCTCCATGAGGACACCTAATCCGGTTGCTTTTTTGAAATCTTCCGCCGAAAGCTCCCCGTCCAAGAATTTGGTTCCGTTCTCCATTTGCAAGCTGGCAAGTGGGTCAGGAATCCGCCTCACCCTGAACTGCAATTCTTGCGGTTCAAAGCCCTCGCCATGTACTAAAATTTTGGCATCGCCGGGCTTGAATGCTTTTACCATGTACTTCCCAATACCTACTTTTTCGAGTTTGACTTGGTCACTGTAAACTTTCACTTTTTCGTCGTCAATGCCTTCCACTGCTACTGTAATTGGGTTATCAACCCCGATATAAAACACGTTCATTTTGTCAACAGCAACACTGACCGACTTCTGGGTTTTGATTGCCAATGGCCCAAAGGCAAAGAACGCAACCGCAACGGTGAGTAGAGTGAAAAAATTAGGCTGGAAAAATTGTTTCAAGTTTTTCATTGTTGTAAAATTTTGTGAGGAATAATTTCCTAATCGAATTTTGTCAAAAAGGCACAAAAAAACAAGGGTTTTTAAGCCTCCATCGGCCTAAAAACCCTTCATGCTGCAAGCAGTTAGTCCATTTATGAACAGGACTCTTATTTTATCCTAAAAACTAGGCTGTTCATTTTCCGCTGTTCCTTTTCTCCAACCACGTTCGCCATCACATTTTCAAAATAGAAGCGGTCGCCAGAGGTGGCACTGCTTACCAATTCTTTTGCCCGTTTGTTTAAATCTGAAGAATCGTTTGCTAATTCAATAGGGTCGCCCATTTTTGGGACACGAATCATATTGAAGCTGGCAATTACCACGGCGTCACCGGGCAATTGGAAACCAAGCCCAACCGCTGTTTTGAACTGCTCCACTGTCAATTCGCCATCCATTTTGACCTGTCCGTTTTCTAAATGAAGCACAGCCATTGGGTCTGGCAAACCCTGAACGTCAAACTGATAGTTTTTATACTGGAAAGCGCCGTCGCCGTGAACGGTAAGCGTTACCCGGCCGGGGTTTGAGGCTGTTACGTCAAACATGCCCTTGCCCATTTTGGTGATTTCCACTTCATCGCTGGCGAGGTAAACTTGTTCGTCAGGAATGCCTTCCACGGTGATATTCATGTGGTTCGTCACACCAACAAAAAGCGTGTTCATTTTTTCAGTGGAAATTGTGATGGCGTTTTGAGCAAAAATTGTGGCTTGCCCTGAAATCGCAAAAACAGTTATTAAAATGAATTTGGCAACGGCTATTTTGCCATCAAAAATGCTTGGAAACAGTTTCATCTGCATGGTATTTTTTTTATTGAAATGCCCTCATAATGAGGTGGTTGTGCAAAGTTACACTTTAGGGGCGTAATTTAACAAATCCACCATCCAAAGGGAAATCACAGCCCGTAATAAATGCAGATTCGTCGCAACATAGATAAATCGCCAACCCCGCTACTTCCTCCGGGGTGCCCATACGACCGATAGGCTGCGTTTTTTCCAGCTTCGCAAACATCTCCGCCTCGTTGCCTGGGTAGTTTTTTGCTAAAAAGCCATCCACGAATGGGGTGTGAATCCGAGCTGGAGAGATGCAGTTGCATCGGATATTGTCGGCAAGGTAGTCCACCGCCACACTTAGGGTCATGGTCAACACAGCGCCTTTGGTCATCGAATAAGCAAAGCGGTCGGGGATACCCACTGACGACACGATGCTAGCCATGTTGAGGAAAACGCCGCCACCGTTTTTCTTGAAAAAAGGAACTTGGGCATGCATGCAATTATACACGCCTTTGATATTGACTTGGTACAATCGGTCGAGGTCTTCCTCGTTGGTTTTCTCCAGGTTGCCAACGAAGCCAATGCCCGCATTACAGACAAGGATATTTGCAAGTTGTTGATTATTAATGGCTTGCATGATTTCCTGAACCTGCACATGGTTGCTCACATCACATGTATGGGCAGTGGCTTGGCCGCCCGTTAATCGGATGCTCGCTGCTGCCGTTTCGGCTTCTTCCGGCTTCAAATCGAGCAGGTGGACGTGTGCTCCTTCGGTTGCGAAGCGCTTCGCAATGGCAAGTCCAATGCCGCTTGCGGCACCAGTGATGATGGCTGTTTTGTTTTCGAGTCTTTTCATTTCAGTTCAAATATTTTGTCCATCAATACCCATTTTTCGCCCTCATTGGCCCAAGGCAGCGGCTGCTGGAATTGCCACATCAACTCCTCCCAAGCTTGCACCCGTGGGTTAACGGTATCGGCGATAGACTTTTTTTCAAAGGAAAAATCTTCGTTCACCTCCATCACCATTAACAATCGATTGCCGGTCCGATAAATATCTAGCGCCAATATGCCAGCCGATTTTATGCTCTCCAAAATCTCTGGCCAGACGCCGCTTGGCGCATGCCAGCGCTCGTATTCGGCGATGAGGACAGGGTCATCTTTGAGGTCGAGGGCGAAACAATGTCTCATTTGCGGTTTACGATTTACGATTTACGATAGCAAGTGTGCCTCCTATCGCAATTCATTTTTCCAAAAGCACTGGGCAATCTTCCAAATTTATATTGAACTTCCCGGTCTTGCATTGTTTGACCAGCTTCACCTTTTTCACACCCCCATCTTCGCCGATGCGGATGCTAAAACTGCATTCGGGACTTTCAAAATGGTACTCAGTCACAAAATAGCTGCTGGATGTCACGCTGTCTTCATCGATTTCACCACCAAGTACGAAGCCGGGATTGAGGTCGGCCTTTCCCCTGATTTGGTCAACGCTTTGTCGGCTTTTGCGCAGCTCAAAATTAAAATCAATTGTGGTATAATTAACCCTAGAAACATCCAATGAATACAAGTAGCCGCCCTTGCTGGCCACGAAATTAGTCCAATCGCTTTTGGGTAAAAGTATGGGAAAAACCACCGTGTCCTTTCCTTCCAAAATCAAAAAGCTGTCGGCTAGTTCAATGTTTTCTGCGAGGCCAGCATAGGTCAGTTTTTTCAAAAAATCAGCAGAATAATCGAGGTCGTTCTGCATGGTGATTTTGGCAGGTTTGGTGATGAGCGGAGCAGCTTCTTCGGCTTCATTTGTTGGGAAATTGGCTTCTTCTCCCACCAGCATTGTGTCGGCAAGGAGCGAGTCAAGTGCGGGAGTGCTGTGCTGTGGCGTCTTGCCAAAATCCACATTGCAAGCCCAGAGTAGCGACATGCCCATTGCGGAGCAAAAAATATAAACTGCCCAAAATCTATTTCTCATATTCCGTTGACTGTCTGTATTTTATAACCTTTCCATCCATAGAATCCAATCACCACGAAGCACAAAGTAGGCAATATCAGCGCCGACTGGTAGCTCCCCGTTTTGTCCGCCAATAACCCAAAAAGTGGTGGCAAAACTGCTCCACCTACGATGGCCATGATGATGAGTGACGAGCCGAGTTTCACCTGCTCGCCAAGGTTTTTTGT
>JAHEAS010000332.1 GCA_024642645.1 Saprospirales bacterium
CCCTTCTGACCACACCTCTTTTTACCTCCAAGATATGCCAGTACTCCACTTTTTTACTGGCCAGCACACTGATTACCACAAGCCTTCGGACGATAGTGAGTTGGTGAATTATCAGGGTATTTACGATGTTTCTATGTTCATCTCAACTTTGGTAAAAAACCTAAACGATGCTGGTAAACTGGTATTTACAAAGACTAAAGATGAATCACAGCAAGGTGCTAGCTTCAAAGTAACTCTAGGCGTAATGCCAGATTATGTCTTTGATGGGGAAGGAATGCGGATTGATGCTGTTATGGATGACCGACCAGCAAAAAAAGCTGGCTTAGAAAAAGGTGACATTGTTCTTCAAATTGGAGATGTACAAGTCAAAACCATCTACGATTATATGGATGGACTTGCAAAATTTAAGAAAGGTGACAAGGCAATGGTAAAGGTGCAGCGAAAAGCGGAAGTTATTGAAAAGGAAGTTGAATTCTAAACTCAGAATACTAATACCTCCTTTTTTAAAGTGGCAGCATTTTTTGTTTACCAACAAATCAATCGTATCCATTGATTGTCAATGATATTTTGAATCAAAAGTAAAGTCCAGCAGAAATTTACTTTGCACCGCTGATTGCCATTTTCGCAACGCAACCGAATAGGATGAGAATGCCAAATAATGCTATCATAAGTTTGTCTTTTATGTTCATTGCAAATGCTACTTAGGTCATTTGCCAAAGGGAAACAGTCATCTTGATGGGAATCTTTCGGAAGGAGAGGGGAATACATGCACAATGAAAAAAGCAAGCCAATTTTGAATTGGCATTACATCAATACTGCTTTTAGAGAAATTAGCTAAATAAAATTGCGAGTCTATCGCTTCGTGATTATTCCATCTGAGGTAATATCAAGTCCAGAATTGGGGAAATCCGTTTTTGTGAGTTCCTTGATTTTTGCGATAACCCGTTCTTGTGAGTCTATCTTAGGACCATGCGATTTTTCTTGGTAAGTCGCAATTATTTCTCCGTGCTGGAATTGACCTTTTTCATCCGTGAAAACTTTAATAATGGGAGAAATTCCAGCTGGGCCCTTCAAGCTGAATCGCCCGTAAGTGCAAAAATTTCCAAGGCTATAGGAGATAAAGCGCCCATTGTAGAGTTCAATCGCACGAGTCACATGGGGCCCATGGCCGAAAACAACATCTGCGCCAACATCAATCACCGCATGGGCGAATTTATTAACGTCACCCCTATTCTCGCCAAGATAAATTTCAGTTTGATTGTTAACATGTTGGTTATCAGCCCCTTCTGCACCACCGTGGAATGAAACAATCACGATGTCACAGGTCTTTTCAAGTGAAGCAACGATTTCTTGGGCACGTTCTATCTTTCGAATATCACAAGTGCCACTATTCGGTGCAAAAGCACAGAATCCAAACTTCAACCCATTTCTTTCAAAAATGGCAGTTTCATCGGATCCTTCCAACCCAGCGAAAGCAATCCCTGCATTTTTCAATACCGCCTTTGTTCCTTTGCGTCCAGCGAGGCCAAAATCTCCAGAATGATTGTTTGCAATGCTTAAAACATCGAAACCTGCGTTGCTAAAATGCTGAACATAGCTTGCTGGCGATCGGAATACATAACATTTGGATGGGTCATTGCAGGTTTTGGCTTCGCCCTCTCCATCAAACAAGGTTCCCTCTAAATTGCCAAAAGTCACATCTGCATCGTTCAATATCTTTTGCACTGGCGTCAAAAGGTCAGCCCCTCCGTTTGATGGGAGATAATTCCTTGAAGGATAATTAGTACCTAGCATCATATCTCCTACACCAATGATACTGACAGTCTTAGAATCTTGGCCAAAACTTAGGAAGGGCATTAAAAATAGCATCGCAAAAAAAAGACCCCCTGACAGGGAGTCTTTTTTCAAAGTTGTAAAAAGCATAAAGTCACTTTAAAAGGAGATGTTTAGGTGGTCTTTAGTTTTGTTTGCTATCAACGATAAAAGGTGTTCTTCAAAAATTAATCAAAAGATTGGTTATCAAGCTCGGAAAGCTTTACCAATTCTTGGTATTGTACAGGTGTTAGGCCGTCCAAAACATAATTGATTGGATTAACTGGTGTGCCTTTGTAATGCACTTCGTAGTGGCAGTGCGGCCCTGTTGAACTCCCTGTATTACCTACTTTGCCTATAGTTTGGCCCTTCTTGATTTTCTGTCCTTGCTTCACTTCCACAATTGACATGTGGCCATAAAGTGTTTCATAGCCAAAGCCATGATTGATTATCACGTGCTTCCCGTATCCACCGTTCGATTCCACCTTTACGATTACCCCATCTCCAGTGGCTTGAATAGGAGTTCCTTGGGGAGCAGAGAAATCCAAACCTTCATGCATTTTCATGATTTTGTGAATGGGGTGCAAACGATACCCAAAACCTGAAAGCAATTCAATACGATTGTTAAGCTTATCCACTCTTACTGGCTTGATACTAGGAATGGATGCAAGCATTTTTTCCTTTCCTTTCGCACTTTTTTCAATTTCATCAAAAGACTTCGATTGAATGACCATTTGCCGCTTCAACTTTTCCACCTTTTGACGAAGCTGTGCCATCAAATCACCCGATCGGCTAAAATTCTGAAGCTCAGCATACTTAACAGAGCCACCAGTACCGCCTTCCCAAACATTATCATCAATAGGATCCATCTCCAATACCATACGATGAATCCTTCGATCACGGTCTTGGATATTGGCAAGCGTCTTTGACACCAAATCAAAGTCTCCCTGAACTACGTTCAATTCACTTTTGAGCTGGTCGATTTCTTTAATAAGAACCTCTTCTTGAGGTGAAGGGAAAAAACGCCATCCGGCAAGAGTAAGTAAAACACTTGAAACGACAATGGCCGAAGCTATGCCGAAAATCTTTTTCAATCGCTCTTGAAACGAAAGTCTGATTTTTTCGAATTGTAGTGTTTGTTTGTTGTAGAAGAATTTTTCTCGTCTCATACTTGTTCTGTTGTGAAGCCAAAAACCTAACTTTGCGGCTTAAATTTTATGACCACAAAGGTGGACAAGGCAGAATTTAAAATGGATAAATTCGGGTCCCTCCCAAAAAAAATCAAATCCAGTTGCCCACAATGTTTTAAGTTCCAGTAAATTGAAAATAACGGCTTCCCGCCATTTTCTTAAAAATTTAAAAATCTAAACTCACTTTTTGGATATAGTAACAGAATATTCTTCTCAAAGACTGATTGCTGTAGGAATGTGGTTTAGATTAGGTTTATTCGCCACATAAAAATTCCCAAAGCGGATGCAAATATGCTCAAATGGCTTGAAATCATCCCTAACTGTGGAAAACTTTTATGAACAGAAATTTCACCTTTCCGTAAATATTTTTCAAGTTCTTGTTTATCAGTTATTTATAAAGTTTATAAAAATGAATTTCAAAATTAATAATTGTTAATTTTTTGAAACAAAGCCATTTAAACTAACAAATTCATATCAGTATGGTCGTTTTTAGGCCAAAAAAAATATAAAATGACAGCACAGCAAATTCGTAAAACTTTTCTAGACTTTTTCATCTCAAAGCAGCACAAAATCGTCCCATCTGCTCCAATCGTCAATAAGGATGACCCCACGCTCATGTTCACAAACGCTGGCATGAACCAGTTCAAAGACTACTTCCTAGGGACACAAACCCCCGATGTGCGTAGGGTAGCTGACACTCAAAAATGCCTTCGAGTCAGTGGCAAACACAATGACTTGGAAGAAGTAGGTCGTGATGGTACGCACCATACCATGTTCGAAATGCTTGGCAATTGGTCTTTCGGAGATTATTTCAAAAAAGAGGCCATTGCTTGGTCATGGGAACTTTTAACTGAAGTTTACAAACTCCCAAAAGAGCGTTTATTTGCGACGGTTTTTGAGGGCAATACTGCCGAAGGACTTGTTTCTGACGAAGAATCAAGAGGATATTGGCAGCAAGTCTTGCCCGCCAACCACGTCATTAATGGGAACAAAAAAGACAATTTCTGGGAAATGGGCGACACAGGCCCATGTGGCCCTTGCACCGAAATCCATATTGACCTCCGCACCGACGCCGAATGTGCCGCCATTCCAGGCGAACAATTGGTGAACAAGGACCACCCGAGAGTTATCGAAATCTGGAACAATGTCTTCATCCAGTTCAACCGAAAAGCCGACGGCTCGCTGGAAGAATTGCCCGACAAACACGTGGACACAGGCATGGGCTTCGAGCGCCTTACGCTCGCCATCCAAGGCAAGTTCAATACCTACGACACCGATATTTTTACCCCACTTATTGATTTTGTGGAAAAAGCCAGTGGAATAAAATACACTGGGCAATACCCCGACACTCCTACGTCTATCGCAAACCTTCAATCTTCTATGGCCTCTGACATCGCCATGCGTGTCATTGCAGACCATATACGTGCGGTGAGTTTTACGATTGCGGATGGGCAATTGCCAGCTAGTGGTGGGGCTGGGTACGTCATTCGGCGAATCTTACGCAGGGCGGTACGATATTACTATTCATTTTTGAACATAAAAGAACCGTTTTTACACCGCCTAGTTCCAATGTTAGCTGACATGTTTGCTGATGTTTTTCCAGAGTTGAAAGCGCAGCAAGAGCAAGTCGCTAAGATTATCCAAAGTGAAGAAAAATCCTTCTTAAATACGCTGGAGAACGGCCTTAAACGATTTGCATCCCTACAGGAAAAAGAGGGCGTCATCGCTGGCGAAGATGCCTTTGAACTTTACGACACCTTCGGGTTCCCAATTGACCTCACCCGTCTGATGGCTGAAGAGAAGGGTTGGAATGTGGATGAAGCAGGCTTTGAAAAGGCAATGCTTGCACAAAAAGAACGTGGACGAAGTGATGCAGAAAAAGAAGTTGGCGACTGGGTGATTCTTAATTCTGGCGACGTTGATTTCGTTGGTTACGACCACTTAGAGG
>JAHEAS010000333.1 GCA_024642645.1 Saprospirales bacterium
TGGCATCTCTCACTATCTCGCCCTCTATCGGGTCGCCTTTGCGCATCACCCGCCCCTGCTCCCGCACGTCGAAGGCCACGGAATTGGCCCGGCGCTCAGAGGTGGTGTTCAGGTTCACATTGTAAGCCACGAGAAAATCCCGTGCACCGATGGCCGTAGCACCAGCCTTTGCATTGAAAACGGCAGGACCATAATCGGGCTTCCACTCCGCTTTTTTCAGCTTCTCCGGCAGTGCCTCGTACTCGCCCGAACGGACGGTGGCGAGGTTGCGGCGCTCCGGCTTTGTCGCCGCCGATTCGTACATATAAAATGGTATGCCGAGGTCTTTGCCTGCATTTTCGGCGAGGCGGTGCGCCCATTTCGCCGTCTCCTCCATCGTGATGTTTGCGATGGGTATGAGCGGACAGACATCGGTGGCGCCCATGCGGGGGTGCTCGCCCTTGTGCTTGCTCATGTCAATGACCTCCGCCGCTTTTTTGATGGCCAAATAGGCGGCCTGAATAACGGGTTCTGGCGCTCCCACAAAGGTGACGACGGTGCGATTGGTGGCCTTTCCAGGGTCAACGTCGAGGAGCTTGACGCCCTCCACACTTTCTATTTCGTCGGTAATGAGTTTGATGATGGCCATGTCACGTCCTTCGGAAAAATTGGGAACGCATTCGATGAGTTGGTTGGTCATTATTGTTGTGTGGTTAGGATGGTTGAATTGTTAAGGCGGTGAATTTCCCTTGTACATCAGGGGTTGAAAATTTGGCTCCAAGGCGCTTGATTTTCATGTCGGCAAAGGTAAGATACTTTGTTTGCTTTCAGAAATTACACAAAATTAGCTCGATTTCGTCTTTATTTTCATAAAATGATAGGTTTATGCACTCCAATTTCATTTCTGGCACGATTTTTTGTTTTTAAATCTCTACGAAAAAGACAAAAACACTAACATGCAACAAACAAGCACTATATCCAATTCTATTCCTTTCCAATCCACTGAGATTTCCCCTGAATTTGTTGAATGGCTTACAAACGAGAAGGATGACGCTATACGTCACCAACGTCGTATCTTCAAGGCAACGCTGATGATTGCCGCAGCCATCGTTTTGTTCTTGTTGAAGGAGCAATCAGAATGGGTTGCCGGACTTCTCAATTTGGACGCTTATGCGGCTGGATAATTACCTGCATTTTCATACATCACGATATAGATTACAAATTGCACGGCCCACTTTCTTGCGGTGTGGGCCAATTTTTTAAGATTGGTAACAAATTTTCAAATTGCGAAACCTGTCAGGACAACCCTGACAGGTTTTTTATTTTAAGCAATAAGCAAAATCACTCATGATTTACATTGACCTTTTCTAAATTTCCGCCTCAATTGCATTTTGAAGAAACCAAGGTTCCGTCGAAGCGCAAAAACCACTAGGATTTTATGGCCACATTAACGCAAGAAAAACAAGCCGTCATCATCAAGTTTGCTGGCGACTCCGGTGATGGAATGCAGCTCACAGGCGGCCTTTTCACCGATGACACCGCCATCTCTGGCAGCGACCTCGCCACTTTTCCAGACTTCCCAGCCGAGATTCGTGCCCCTATCGGGACGCTGGCGGGCGTGTCCGGGTTCCAGCTGCATTTTGGTAGCGAGCGTATTTACACGCCGGGCGACCGCTTCGACGTGTTGGTGGCCATGAACGCCGCTGCATTAAAATCAAATATCAGTAACGTCCGAAAGGGCGGCACCATCATTATCAACGAGGACGGTTTTGATTCCAAAAACTTGCGCCTCGCCAAGTACGACGAGGACAAAAATCCGCTCGATGACAATACCTTAGAGGGATTCGAAGCCATCAAAATTCCGGTAACGAAACTGACACGGGAGGCCATTAGCGAGTCTACTCTCGGCACCAAGGAAAAGGACCGCTGCAAGAACATGTTCGTGCTGGGGTTCCTGCTCTGGCGCTACAGCCGCTCCATGGACACGACGACGAAGTTCCTCAACGCCAAGTTCAAGAACAAGCCAGAAATCCTCGACGCCAACCAAAAGGCACTGATGGCAGGCTACAACCTCGCCGATACGATGGAGGTTTCCAATGACCGCTATCTCGTAAAGGCAGCCAAACTTGCCCCCGGCAAATACCGCAGCATCATGGGCAACGATGCCCTCGTGTTGGGCCTTATCACTGCTTCCAAGAAATTGGGGGTACCTCTTTTTTATGGCTCGTACCCCATCACCCCGGCATCCAGCATTCTGCATTCTCTGTCGAAATACAAGAACTTCGGCGTGCGTACTTTCCAGGCCGAAGACGAAATAGCTGCTGTTTCATCTGCTATTGGCGCTAGTTACGGTGGCAGCCTGGGCATCACAGGAACCTCTGGCCCCGGCCTTGCGCTCAAGGGTGAGGCAATGGGCTTGGCCGTCATGCTCGAACTCCCACTGGTAGTCATTGACGTGCAGCGTGGTGGCCCGTCCACTGGTTTACCCACCAAAACGGAGCAAAGCGACCTGTTGCAAGCGCTTTATGGCCGCAACGGCGAATGCCCCATGCCCGTGATTGCTTCCAGCAAGCCCTCCGACTGCTTCGAGGTGGCGATGGAGGCATGCCGAATTGCGGTGCAACACATGACGCCCGTCGTACTGCTCAGTGACGGCTTCATCGCCAATGGCGCTGAGCCTTGGCGCTTTCCCAAAGCTTCGGATATTCCCGAAATGAAGGCTTCGTTTGCGAAGCAAGACGAAAATAGCGAACAGTTCATGCCATACCAGCGGGATGAAAAACTGGCTCGACAATGGGCTATCCCCGGCACACCTGGCCTGCTCCATCGGGTGGGTGGCATCGAAAAAGAGGACGTGACGGGCAATATCAGCTATGACCCCGCTAACCACGAACACATGGTGAAAACCCGTGAGCGCAAGGTGGAAATGATTGCGGATTATATTCCGGAGCAAAAAATCGAGTCGGGTCACGAAAGTGGCGACCTGTTGCTGCTCGGTTGGGGCTCCACCTACGGCGTATGCGAGGCAGTGACGAACAGCCTGACGAAACTCGGCTACTCGGTCGGCCATGCACACCTGCGCTACTTGCGCCCATTTCCAAGAAACCTTGGGGAATTGATGAAACGATTTGACAAAATTGTGATACCGGAAATCAACAACGGCCAGCTGGTGAAAGTCATACGTGACAAATACCTCCTGCCCGCTATCCCGTTCAACAAGATACAGGGCACGCCCATTGCACACGAGGAGTTGTTCGATTTTGCATTAAATTTAGTTGATAAGGGTTGATGAGGTTGATAAGGGTTGGTGGTCGTCTGGTCATCAACCCTTATCAACCTCATCAATCCTCATAAACCATAAAGAAAATGGCCATAGAATCCAATCCAAACGGAGTACCATACACCCTCAAAGCAAAGGATTTTGCCACCGACCAAGACGTGCGCTGGTGCCCTGGCTGCGGCGATTACTCCATCCTGAAACAGGTGCAGACCACACTGGCCGACCTCGGAAAGCAGCCGCATGAGACGGTGTTCGTGTCTGGTATCGGCTGCTCGTCCCGCTTCCCATACTACATGGAAACCTATGGGATGCACAGCATTCATGGTCGTGCTCCGGCGTTTGCATCGGGTTTGAAAATTGCGAACCCGAACCTAAGTGTTTGGGTCATCACTGGTGACGGCGACGGGCTGTCGATCGGTGGCAACCACTTCATCCACTTGCTCCGCCGAAATTTTGACCTGAACCTGTTACTGTTCAACAACCAGATTTACGGCCTCACGAAAGGGCAATACTCACCCACATCTGAGGAAAACAAACGTACACCCAGCACACCCTACGGCTCTATCGACCACCCGGTGAACCCGATTGCACTGGCGCTCGGCTCGGATGCCACTTTCGTCGCCCGGTCAATGGACCGTGACCCGAAGCACCTCAAGGACATGCTCGCCCGTGCCGATGCGCACCGTGGCACGTCATTTCTCGAAATCTACCAGAACTGCAATATTTTCAACGACGGCGCCTTCGAAGTTTTTACCGAAAAAAGCTCCAAGCCTGAAACGGCACTGCTGCTCGAATCCGGCCAGCCCCTGGTGTTCGGCCTGGAAAACGAGAAGGGCATCCGCTTGGATTGCTTCACGCCAGTGGTCGTTGACCTGAACAAGGACGGCTTCACAAAAGACGACCTCTGGGTACACGACGATTCTGACCAATTAAAAGCGAATATTCTTGCTCGTTTCTTCGATAATCCAGCGGTAAACCCAAGTGCTTTGCCACGGCCTTTCGGCGTGTTTTACCAGACTCAACGACCTTGCTATGAAGAGATGCTGCACCAACAGCTCAATGCGGTAGTGGAAAATCTGGGAGAAGGTGACTTGGATAAGATGCTGGCAGGGGGAAGTACGTGGGAGATAAAGTAGGGCATAAACCACGAATCCCAATAAAATGCTATCAAAACGATTGATGCTAAATTGCTTTGTAATGGCAATTGCTTTTATGGCTGGATGTCAAATTTTACCACCAGGTGAAAACAACTTGATTAAGGAGGTTTATAACCCTAAGCAAAATTTAAAAGCAGTGATTTTTGAAAAAATTGGTAATGCTACAGTTGATAATTCAATTCAAGTATTAATTGAAAGTTATGGCTATAAATTGAAGGATACTGATAATGGGAATGTGTTTATTGCTGGCCAGATTGGTGGAATAAAAGGAGCAGACAATGAAATCTTAAATGTCAATTGGAGCAATGATTCCTTATTGATTATTGGGTTTCCAAACTCGGTAAGCGTTTTTAAGAAGGAGCTTAGCTATGAAAGTTCAGTGACCAAAGTGGTCATTGACTACCAGTCTAATTAGAAAACCTAAGTTGCGGATGCTGGTTGATATTTAGCAGCTTGGGGGTAAAATCAACCCTTATTAACCTCATAAACTCCATCAACCAACTCAAGTCTTAAATTATCC
>JAHEAS010000334.1 GCA_024642645.1 Saprospirales bacterium
ATGCGCTCGTCGCAGATTATCGTGGCGCCATGGGCATTGCCGTCGGCGACTGGGACGGGGATGGCGACTACGACATGTTCATCACCCACTGGATGGCACAGGAAAACGCCTTGTACAGCAACCTTTTTACACAGCTGACCAGCACCGACAACCCCCTGCGGGAATTGCGTTTTATGGACGAAGCCGACCGCTTTGGCCTTGGGCAAATTGCCCTTGATTATATTGGCTGGGGCACTTCTTTTTTTGACTACGACAACGACGGGCGGCCCGACCTTTTCGTGGTGAACGGGAGCACGTTCCAACAAAAAGACGACCCAACGCTTTTGGTTCCAATGCGAAACCTGCTCTTTTGGAACAAAGGAAAAAAGGATGGTTTTTTCGAGGTATTGCCCGTCAGCGGTGAGGTTTCAAAGGAAGTAAACGTCGGGCGTGGCGCTGCCTTCGGCGACTACGACAACGACGGCGACGTGGACATTTTCATTGTCAATAACGACGGGCCGGCGAAACTTTTAAGAAACGACGGTGGCAACAAAAATAATTGGCTGGAGGTGCATTTGGAAGGCAAGAAAAGCAATTTCTTCGGTGTTGGCGTTAAACTCAGGGTAGTGACCGGCGCATCGTCACAAGTTCAGCAGGCCGGGTCACAAGGTTCTTATTGCTCCCAAAACAGCCCTGTCCAACATTTCGGATTGGGGCAATCCAGTCGGGTGGATACCCTAGAAGTCACTTGGCCTACTGGCAAGACCCAATATTTTGTGGGGCTTTCGGCCAATAAAATAATCAAAATCGTGGAAGGCCAACCAAGCGTAAATCCCTTATAAATTCACTATGAAGAAAATTGCCCTGGTTTTTCTGGTTGTTTTTGCTGCCCTTTTTGTGGTCCTCACAATCAGGAAAAACACCACCGCCACGGAAATCGTCGAACAAGGTGGTAGCATTCACAGCGACATTGAGAAGGAAAATATCATCAAATTTTGGGATTATTACCGCAAAGCCACCGATTACCGGTTGGACGAAGAATGGGAGTCAGCGGTGGAAAATTACCGCGCTGCCCTTGAGTTGAATGGCCAGCACGAAGATGCCCTGTACTATCTGGGGAGTATGTGCCTTGAACTTGGCCGGTACAAGGAAGCTGAGGAATACTGGCAAAAACTGGTGCAAATCAACCCCAGAAGCTCCAGGGCATTCATGCAGCTTGGCAATCTCTACCTGAGCAGCGAGACAATGTTCGACGCCGCCAAAGCCGAAACCGCCTGCCGCACGGCGCTGGAACTCAACAAAGAAGAAACCGGCCCGCTGCTGTTTTTGGGCGAAGTCAGGCTCATACGGGGGCAGTTGGATGCTGCAGCCTCCGATTTTGAGGCCGTGACGGCATCCAATTATAAAAGTGCCGAAGCCTACTTCCTGGGGGGATTCATTGCCTGGAAAAAAGGCAATTTGGCAAAGGCCAGAGACCTGTTCTCGAAGGCGGTCAAGTACTCAAAACCAGAGGATGCCAGCCCTGGCAAGGTGATGGGGGAAGGCGATACCAAACATGGCAAAGGCTTTGGGACGGTGACCTCGAAATCCGTATTGCGCCAATTTATGACGGCGCTGCCCGACGTTGAGCCGGCTAGCGTTGACCAGGCTCTCCAAAAAAACTACCGAAGTCTCGAAGCTTTTTTAGCAGAACTAAAAAGAAGGGTACATTAGCGAGGGTTGCTCCCGCATACACTTGCCCAAAACCGTTGTCAAATCTTTTGTTTCATGAAAAATATCATCTCACTCTTACTGATAGCTGCTTCTGCTTTCCTCTTGTTTAGCTGCCAAGAAAATGAGGAAGAGCTGGAAAAAAAGGAACTGGAAATTAAGAGCCTACGCTACTTCGGGCGGGTCAACCTGGAAAGAGACCAGTTAGCGGAAGCGGAGGCGGCCTATCTTAGGCTGGTTGACCTAGCACCTAGCGATGGCTCAGCGTATGCTAACCTTGCATTGGTTTACCTTAAAGAAAACAAGTATGATAAAGCACAAACCTGCATAAAGAAAGCACTGCGAAAAGACCCTGACAACCTGGATATCAGAATGATTTCAGCCAGGTATTTCGAGTTGACGAAACAGCCCGACAAAGCCATCGGCGAACTGGAAGAAATCCTTGAAAAGAACCCAGACCATGCCATGGCCACATACAACCTTGCCAAGATTTATGAGCAATACGAAGGACAAGATGCGCAGGCCAATCATGAAAAGTACCTGAAACTAACCATGGAACATGCTCCTGCAAACATTGTCCCGAGGCTCGAATTGATAGCACTTTTGTTAAAAAAAGGCGAATTTGATGGAGCAACTTATCAGCTAGAGGAGCTACCAAAGATATTCCCTGAATTTCCGAAAGAAGTTGCCGGATTTTACAAAGAAACCATGGCAGCGCTCCATGCATCCGACACGGCCGCCGTGTCTGGCGGTTTTAGCATGTTTCAAAAGTTCCTGAAAGTCACGCTGAATTATCAGTCCGATTTGGGTGACCTGAATGGTCCTGATGGCAGCGTTGTGGGCCTTTTTGTGGTTTCACTCAGTGATTTCGACCTGACGTACGCCGAGAAGGGTGAATCCATCATCAACCGCATCCGTTTTCTAAATATCTCCTCCAGCATGGGCCTGAAGTCCTTCGGCCAAACGGCTCCACCAACGGATGATGTTTCCAGCCATTTTACCCTGGGAGATTACAACGACGACGGTTACGTGGATATCTATTTTTCCAGTTTTTCACCCGGGGATTCTTCCTCTGTCAAGCGATTGCTCAAAAACCAATATGGCTCTATCTTTCAAGAACAAACTAGGGAGGCTGGCATCAGTCATTCCGGCAGGGAAACAGCTTCCTTGTTCGGCGATTTTAATAATGACGGCTATTTTGATTTGTACATAGTTAAGGACGGTTCCAATGTTTTGTACAAAAACATTGGGAACGGCGCATTTTCCAATGTATCAGCTGAGGCTAAAGTTGACGACCCAGAAGCTGGGCATAAGGCAATATCGTTTGATGCCGACCAGGATGGCGACCTCGACCTGCTCGTCACCAGGCCAACGTCGAACCTGCTTTACCGCAACAATTCGGACGGAACATTTACAGAGATGGCTAACGAAATGGGGCTGGGGGCGCCTACGGCAAATTGTGGCGAGGTCGCTTTTGCGGATTTTGACGAAGACGGCGACCTGGATTTGCTTATGACAAATGATAAAACTCCCAACCTTTTGTTCTCCAATGAACGGCACAGCAAGTTCAAAGCCGTCATCACTGAAAGCGGGTTGCAGGATTCCAATCCTGCCGTAGCAGTGGCCGTTGCCGATTACAACAACGATGGGTTCTCCGATTTGCTGTCCCTCTCTAAATCCCTTGGAATGAGTGGTTTATACACCAATCGGGGTGATGGGACGTTCACGCTTGAACCAGCAACTTGGCTCAAGTCAATCCAGAATATCACGCCGCTGGATGGGGCGTTTATTGATTTTGACAACGATGGGTATCTCGACCTGATGATTGTCGGAAAACCTATGGCCAAAGGGGGCAGGGGCGCATTCCTTTTCCACAATGACAGCAAGGGGAATTTCGATGACGTTTCCAATTTGTTGCCGTCAAGCGTTGTTTCAGGGCAGCAAATCGAAATTTCTGATTACGATAAAGATGGCGACTTGGATGTCTTCATCGCCGATTTGAATGGCAATCTTGATTTGTGGCAAAACGAAGGCGGCAATCTCAACCGTCATTTGACCGTCCAGTTGGTGGGCCTTCGTGACGGCAACAACAAAAACAACCATTTTGGCATTGGTGCCAAAGTGGAAATCCGTGTCGGGGAATTGTACCAAATGAAAGTGGTCACTGAACCAACCATTCACTTCGGGCTCGGCTCCCGGGTGAAGGCAGATGCCCTGCGGATTACTTGGACCAATGGTGTAGCTCAAAACAAGTTCTTTCCAGGCACCGACCAAGAAGTGATAGAGTTGAATTCGCTGAAAGGCTCCTGCGCCTTTCTTTACACCTGGGACGGCGAGCGGTACGTGTTCTCCAAGGACATGATGTGGCGCAGTGCTCTTGGCATGCCCCTCGGAATTATGGGCAGCGGCAAAACAGCCTATGCACCGTCAGTCCCTTCAAAAGAGTACCTGAAAATTCCTGGAGAGCAAATGAAACTCCAAGACGGGAAATACACGATACAAATCACGGAGGAACTTTGGGAAGCTGCTTATTTTGACAAGCTCGAATTGGTCGCTGTGGATCACCCTATGACGGAGGAGGTTTATGTGGATGAGCGGTTCACGATGCCTCCCTATTCCGATAAATACGAGTTGTTTGCTGTGCAAAAAAAACTGCTACCATTGTCAGCCGTTGATGGGTTTGGCACGGATCTACTCCCTCAAATTATGGAAAAGGACGACCGCTACATCACCAATTTCCAGGCGGGCGAGTACCAGGGTATTACGGAACTGCACGACCTGGTACTGGATCCGGGAGACAACCTGTCGTCGGGCAATTTTCTGATATTCCTGAACGGTTGGATATTCCCATCCGATGCCAGTATCAACGTTGCATTGGGTCAGTCCTCCAAGTTGAAAGTGATACCGCCCCAATTGCAGGTAGTTAACAAAAATGGGGAATGGGAGACCGTCATTCCCAATATGGGGTTCCCAATGGGAAAGGACAAAATGGTGATTGTGGATTTGAGTGGACAGTTTTTATCGAAAGACCGGCGAGTCAGAATACGCACCAACATGGAAATCTATTGGGATGAAATATTTTTTGCACCCAAAGCCAACCCAAAAGAATTGGCCGCTACCCGGCTCAAACCCAGCCGAACCGACCTGCATTACCGTGGCTTTTCTGAGCTTTACCGCAAAGGCGGTCGCTATGGCCCGCATTGGTTCGATTATTACCAGGTC
>JAHEAS010000335.1 GCA_024642645.1 Saprospirales bacterium
CTATTTGCTGCTTTGGGGTTACTTTCGGGGCAGCAACCATCGGAAAACGGACAAATAACATTTAAAGCGAAAGAAAAATGAGCGGAAATTTTCAACAAGGACCCAGACCCCCTGCCCAAAGTTTCAACGTAGGCAGGTTATTGGTTTTTCTCTTTGCGGTAGGCTTACTAGGGTTCATTGTGTATCGCTTCTATTTTACAGACAGCACCTACACGAACATTCCGAAGGAAGTCCAAATCAAGTATGTTCCTGCCGATTTCAAAGCGGATATTGACTACGACAATGCACTGCCCATCCTTGCCAACCCGGTGCGGTACAGCCGGGAGTTCGACCAACTCATGCATGACTTTAACCTTTCGCTGCTCAACCACGTAGCCAACCGCATGAATCTCTCGGATAGCCTCAAAATCCGGGTGCGACAAGAATACGAAAAACACCATCCCTACATCGAAAAACTGATGTTCAACGATTTTGTGGCGATGCGGGATTCCACCTCGTCGTTGTACAATACTTGGTACCAAAACGAATTGACGGGGGCTGTTGAGATGTTGAACGAAGTGGCATCGAAGTACACCTGTTTTTTGATAAACCAAATCCTCGCTACGCTTATCCCAACGGAGGAGGGTAAAATTTATGTGAAGGGCCAAAGCGTGGACACCCCCTGTGGCGTGGCACTTTCTGAGGGGCTGCAACCGATGATAGCCCGGCTGAAGGAACGGGCGACGGTCCAGGATTTTACCAGGTCAAAAGGCATTTTGCAAGAACGGGTTGAAAAGACCATCGCTGAGCTGGGCACCATGGAAATCAGGGATAGAAAAGGCATCGGTACCTCCAAGCAGACCAAAGTCCTAGGCGTGGACGTATCCTCGACGGAGATGGAAATGTCCGCCATCAGCATTCTGAAAGTGGGTTTCAAATTGGACAAGTTTTTTGAAATCAACATGAATTCGAAAACAGGCATCGTGACGGTTACGCTGCCCGAGCCGGAGATACTGAGCCACGAAGTTTATCCCCGTATTGACAAGCTGGATATTGGCTGGATGCGGGAAATTGACCAAACTGATTTCAACAAAAACATGGACCTGCTGCGGAAGGAGTTCCGTCGGGAGGCACTCGAAAGCGATGTCATGGACAAGGCAAAAAAGCGGGCCATTGAGTTGATGGACACGATGATGACACCCATTGTCAAAGGTTTGAGCAACCGCTACGAGCTGAAAGTGCGTTTTAAATCTGTCACCAACCTGCCTGCAGATGAAACAGGAAAACAGGCGCAACCCGATAATTAATCACTGATGTTAAGCAGTCTCTTCCGGCCTAATTTTTTTTAGCGGAAAATCAGTTCAAAATCCGTCAAAAACAAAATCCTGTTTGAGCACAGCGAGTTTGATTTTATTTAGGATTTTGAATTGATTTGCAGCATGAAGAAAAAAATTCAGCCTTGATTTTTGGTTCTTTTCATCAAGGAAAAGAACAACGAAAATTCCCAGCTAAAGCATTGATTAGCTGTTGTTTACTATCTTTTTTTCTTGATAAAAAAAGAAACAAAAAAATCAAGACTGTTTTCATTTCTTAACGTTCAGCAGGTTTGAAATTCCTAAACTCCGCAAACTCGCTGCGCTCAAACAGTGCGGCGTTTTTAACGGAATCTCAGACCTGCTTCACTAAAATGAAAAAGGCCGGCCAGGACCCAACATAAGAAAGCTGCGTAACATCAGTTAATCAGTAGGCTCGCTAAGAAGAATTTAAAGCGCCAAGTTTCATTGGATTAAATGTATTTTGGCAACTTAAAGAAAATAGATAAGGTTATTTAGCGGCATAAACGGACTTTTCCTGTTTCCTTCAATTGGATAAATCGGCATTTCATTTTACCTTTATGCCCTCGAACTTAAATACGCCGCTGGTCTGGCTCCACTGATTAAGGTCTCCATTCGAATATTCTCCACTTGTTTAAGACACCTATGAATTTAAAGGTTTACCGAAAGACTAATTACAAACACTAACAATGATAGCATCTGCCATGAACAAACCACTACGTAACTGCTCCATTTGTCTGTTGGGGCTGTTTGTGTTTTGCCAAAATGGATTTGCTCAATTAACCCTGGAATGGAACCACACCTACGGCGGAACTGGCTATGAGGAAATGGGTGCAAGTATTCTTACCGAGGATGGCGGCTATTTATTTGGCGGAATCACGACTTCCCGTACCCCCGCTTTTGAAGTTTCCAACAACACAAATGATACGATTGACTTCCCCGAGCTGACTGGGGATTACTGGATAGTAAAAACGGACGGAGACGGCGATGTGATTTGGGATAAACGGTATGGCGGGTTTTACGAAGATAGGCTCTGGTCAATAGTCCCAACGCTCGATGGTGGGTATTTACTAGGTGGTGAATCCCGTTCCGGCATCGGTGCTGACCGCACTTGGACGAACAGGGGGCAGCGTGATTTTTGGGTAGTGAAAATAGACGCCAACGGCAACAAACAATGGGACAGGGCTTATGGTGGCACAGGCGACGAAGAACTTCGCAAAATAGTGCCATTGCCCAACGGCCAATTCTGGTTGGCCGGCTTCTCCAACTCGCCCGCCAGTTTTGAAAAATCTGAGAGTGCCTTTAATGGCTCTTACGATTACTGGTCAGTCAGGATTGACGAAAACGGCGTCCCACTTGGCGATTACACTTTTGGTGGCGAAGGCAAAGACCGGCTTTTCGATGCTATTTTGACTGATGACGGGAACATTCTGCTGGGCGGACCAACAGAATCGACACCAAGTTTTAACAAAACAGCACCGTTTTACGGCGTTAATGACAATTGGATAGTCAAATGCACGCCATTTGGCAGCATAATTTGGGATGCCGCTTTTGGCGGAAACAAAGAGGATGTGCTCCAGCGCCTGAAGAAATCAAAGGATGGCAATTACTTTGCAATTGGACAATCGACTTCCGACAAATTGACCGGCAACAAGACCGCTGACCATTATGGCGGGGATGATATTTGGTTGGTGAAATTTGAAGATACCGGGACAAATGCAAACATAATTTGGGACCAATCTTACGGTGGCATCTCCTCCGACCAAGGGTTTGACGTAGTGGAATCGGGCCTTGGAAACCTGTTGGTGATTGGTGAATCCTCATCTGCTCCTGATGGTGTTCAGAAGAGTGCCCCAGTGCTTGGCGGAAAAGATTATTGGTTCATTTTTGCTACCAATACTGGAAATGCGCTGTGGGATGAGACACTGGGAGGCACTTCGAATGAGAACGGCAGACATATTTTGCAGGCACATGATTATGGTTTGATAATTACGGGCATTTCTGCTTCAGACATTTATTCCCCCTACAAATCCGAGGACGCAAGGGGCAACAGCACCAACGACCTCTACGTCATCCGCACCGGCTGTGCCTTTCCCGGTCCCCAGCTCGAAGACCAGCCCAGAACCTGTCTTGATGAAATCATCAACTTGAACGCCACGACTCCTACCCCATGCATTGGCTGCAACTACTTTTGGGATGACGGAGCAACTGGGCCATTGCGGAGCATAACCCCCGATTCGACCATTAAGCTAAAAGTGACCATCGTTCACCCCGATGGCTGCGAATTGAGTGACTCCGTCAACATTGTCATCGTGCCCGGCCCTGATAACCTGCAAGCCGATCTTGGCCCAATTTCTTGTTTTGGTAAAAATGATGCGGCGATTGTCGTGGAGTCCATTGATGGCATTGCCCCGCCTTTCCAGTTTTCAATGAACGGCGGCGTTTGGGAACCTTCCATCAACTATTTCAACCTGGCCCCTTGCAACTACCACATCGAAGTGCTTGACACCAACGGTTGCAGACTCGACACCTCGTTTTACATCGCCCAAAAAGAAGAAGTGCTGCTGGAACTCGGCCCCGATATCTATCTCGATTATGGTGACAGCGTACAACTCCAAGCCCTGACCAACCTCGTGGATTCCTTTACCTTTGAGTGGGGGCAACCAAAATGGCTCTCCTGCACGGACTGCTTGGAGCCCTGGGTGGTAAACCTCTACAACACGACTACTTTCAATATTGAAATCCAAGACAAGGATGGCTGCAAGGCCGAAGACCTGATTCGGGTCATTCTTCAAAAATCGGACAACGTTTACATCCCCAATTCTTTCTCACCCAACCTCGACAATACCAACGACTTTTTCACCATTTATACTGACCGAAAAGTAACAAACATCAAGTCCCTGAAAATCTTCGACCGCTGGGGCGAACTGATGTTCGAGCGCTTTGATTTCCAACCCAACAAAGAGCCGCTCGGCTGGGACGGCAAGCTGAATGGTCGCCCGCTCGACCCCGCCGTTTTTATTTATCGAACAGAGCTGGAATTTTTTGATGGCCGTACCGAGCTGTTTATGGGGAATGTGACGCTAATGAATTAATTATGAATTGTTTGATTGTTATTGCCGCTTTGTCTGTACTTCCAGCAATCAAACAATTTAGCAATTTAACAATCACCACAATCTCAACAATCCCGTAACTTGCCCCCAAAATCACGGAACCATGTTTGAACTACGGGGCAAATTGACCAAATCGCAAAGCCTGATGCTGGGCATCCTCGGCATCGTCATTATCCTCGCCGTTTGGTGGGTGCTGGCTGAGGCACTTTCCAGAAAAATACCGGTGGTGGAAGGCTTCAACACTGAACTGCCGTCCTCCCTTACCGCCGATTCCATACAAAACACGGTGCTGCGTGATTCTATCCTTCGGGCCGATTCCATCAAGTTTGCAAATGCCAAGGAGTTCAAAAAAATCTATCCGGTAGTGCCTCTACCAACCGAAGTAGCTGCGAGTTATGGGCATTTGATAAAAGAGGATGACCTGTTTCACAATGCTCTCCGCTCCATTTGGCTCAACTTCCAAGGT
>JAHEAS010000336.1 GCA_024642645.1 Saprospirales bacterium
CAAATAATCTTTTTGGTAAGTGGTTTTTTTGGAAGAATGGCAGGCCCCGATGGCGAATGCCAAAAAAAGGGCAGAGAACAGGGCGATTTTAAAGTTGATTTTCATAATGATTCAAGTCTTTGTTTCGAGAATGAGTGCTGTAATAATCGGCAAGTCTAAGGAATTCTCCGGTGTTTTTTGACTTCGAAATGATACGGTCTGTAGCATTCATCCAAATTAAAAGTCATTGGTTGCAATGACGCCCGATTTGTTGCATATTTACTCAGCATCAAATCGAATGGATTTGATGCCACTTGAAAATCGGCACAATTTTCTTTTAGTTTACTTCCCCTGACGTTGGCATATTACCAAAATGTCATCCCCTCCGACACAACTAGCTTCACACTTTCTCCACTGGATGCACTATTTTCGTTGTGCTCCGCAATTCACATTTCCCACACAGGCTGTATTTGCATAAATCTAAGCAACGCTTAATTGCTAGGCAAACATTGCGTAGCTTCATTGCGAGTTTAAGGCACCCCCTGCAAACAAAAATAAACACTGTGTAACATGAGCAAAAGGGCTTTCAAACTGGCATTGTTTGGTACCTTACTGATTTACTGTAACCAAACCATAGCTGCAGATGCTTCGAATTTACCCAACATCACAAACTTTGAACTGGTCAAAGGGATGGTGATTGTCCAAGCTGAATTGGATGGCAAAATGGCCAATTTCATCTTGGATACTGGCGCTCCGATGATGATTCTCAATGGGAAAGAATCGGACTCCCATGCTTTTCAAGCGAATACTTTACAAGGTGGCATGGCTGGCGCTTGGAAGAATATCGGCATGTTCGCCTGGGCCGGTGTGCGAAAATTTGACTTGAAAGCACTCAAAACGGATATCAGTGCACTCGAAATGGTAACCAATAGGCCCATTGCGGGCTTAATCGGCTATGAATTTCTCGAAGATTTTGAACTGGTCATAGATTTTGAGCACTTGCTCATAACCCTCGTGCCTCCGGGAGAGATTGCTCAACTGGAGGGTTGGGCTTTGAAGGCAGAATTACCCTTTACCTTTGCTGGGCACCTGCCTGTCATTGAAGCCAAAATAGGTGATAGTCTACTCCGACTTGGTCTTGATACGGGTGCTAACACAAATATGCTTGATTTCAACAAAGCCAAAGGATTGGATAGGGAAATGGTATTGCCGGTTAGTTCGGCAGGAATTGTTGGCCTGACTGGTGATAACTATAGAACTACTGTGGTGGATGTGGTGGAAACGAGCATTGGTGGGCTGGATTTTCAGAATATGCGGTTTGTTTTCTCCGATATTTCGCACTTGCAAAATCTGATGGATAACAAGGTGGATGGTTTGCTGGGATTTCCGTTTTTTAAGGCCGGAAAATTTTCATTCAACTATTCCAGAAATACAATTTCAATCTGGGAATAAATGAGAAACGTCGGCTGGGCAATTTGCCCAGCCGACGTTTCTCATCACAATTGATTTTCTTTTTGCATCAATCCACCTCTACACTAACTTTTCCTTCCGATGCCTTCTTTTTCTTTTTGTCCTTGTCGTCTTCCTTTATTTGGTATTTGGAGCCTTGCTCTAATTTCCTTGAAACAGCAGCATAAGGCCCGATGACAACTTCTTCACCTTCTTTTAATCCGCTCAAAATTTGGATGTAATCATTGTCTTGAATACCTGTTTTAACCGTTCTCATATCAACGGTATCACCTTTTGTAGCTACAAAAACCACTTCAATCAAATCATCAAAATTGGATGATGAGGCGGCTGTGGCTTCCTCTTCATTTACGGTTTTTTCCTTGGTCTGTTTGCCCTTTTTTTCCTCTTTGTCACGTGTACCCACGGCTTGAATTGGCACACTTACCACATTCTCGACAGTATTGGTGAAAATCTCCACAGAGGCTGACATGCCAGGACGGAACGGATATGGTTTGCCAGGCTTGGCGAGGTCTTTATAAGAATCTTGGTCAATATCAATGGTTACGATGAAATTGGTGACTTGGTCTGTAGTAAGGTTGACAGAGCCAGTGCCAGAACTAATGAGGTTGTTGGCTGTGTGTGCTATCTCGACCACTTTTCCTGTGAACTTCCGGTCAAGGTAGGCATCAATTTCAATCTTTACTTTTTGGCCCAAAGCAAGCCGAGGAAGGTCGTTCTCCGTGACTTCCACCTGAACTTCCATTGCTTTTAAGTCTGCAATGCGCATAATTTCCGTGCCAGCCATCATGGATGTACCAACCACCCGTTCGCCTTTTTCGACGTTCAGTTTTGACAAGATGCCGCTCATGTTGGCGTAAATGGTGGTCCGTTTTAGGCTGGTGTTGATTTCCCTGAGTGACGCTTCGGCACTTTTTATCTGAAACTCAGAAGACTGAGCTGTCTGCTGTGCGGAGCGGATATTGGCTTCTGCTGCTCGAACATTTGACTCCAACTGCTTGACTGTGGTTAGAGATGCATCAAAATCCTGCTGCGAAACGACACCGTCTTTGAACAGTTTTTCATTTCGCTTGTGAATCTGTTTGGCATTTTCAAGTTGTGCTGCTAACTGTTCCTTTTGGGCCTTAGCGGCTTCAATTTGTGATTTAGAATTTGCCAAGGCTGATTTTGCGCTGTTTACCCCAGCCGCTGCCCGCTCTACTTGAGAATTGTAAGCTTCTGGGTCAACCCTTGCCAGTACTTGTCCCATCGTCACACTGTCGCCTTCTTTTACATATAGTTCAACGATTTGACCTGAAACGTCAGAGCTGATTTTGACCTCTGTTTTTGGAAAAACCTTACCGCTGGCTTCAACAGTTTCCATGATGGTGCGCAGGCTTGTTTTTTCCACTTCAACCGTTTCCCCAGTTTTACGGTTCGAGCCTTTAAGGACGGCTGCTATTGTTAAAATGAGGACGAGCCCAACTAGACTGAAAATTATTAGGTTCTTTTTTTTCTTATTCGTTGCCATATCTATTTATGTTTAAAGTCGTTGTTTGATATAAATCTCCTTGCTGGCGCAATTGCCATTGCCAGCTCATTAATCCAGTTTGATTTCCCGTCCAAGATAAAAATCGAGGATTTTCAAACGGAACAAATAGTCGTATTTGGCCACAATAAGGTTGGTTTCAGCAGTATCGAAGGTATTCCGAGCAGTAAGCAGTTGTAGGTTGTTGATGGTGCCGAGTTGAAAACGCAATTCAGCATTTTCAAAAGCAACTTTGGCAGCTTCGCTGGCCTTTTGGGAGGCTTCCAGCGTCAGCTGAGCTGCCCTTGCACTGGCGATGGATTGCTGCACGTCGTTCTTAAGCTGTTGCTTTGCCAAGTCGCTATTCACCTGTGCATTCAGGATGCCAATTTGGGCACGTTGGACATTGATGTCGTTGATGCCATTGCTATAGATGGGAATGCGAATACTAGCACCTACGTTTTGTCCAAAATTGTCTTTCAATTGGTCAAAGTAGGGATAGTTTATCGGGTTGAACTTTGTGAATGGTACGTCATATTCCACATCCAGAGATTGAGGTCCAGCCCCCAGGTCAGCAAAGAAAGTTTGACTTACCCGCTGTACGCCCGACTCCTGTTCATACAATTTTGAAGCACCCGACCAACGGCTGTCCAGCCCACCGAAAAGGCTTAGGGTAGGGTAGTAGCCCGATTGGGCAAGCTTCACATCCACTTCAGCACTTTGCACACGCAGGTCACTAGCAATGATTCGTGGCTGTGTGTTCACGGCCTTCCCGTAAACTTCACCAAAAGTGGTTCCAGAAGGATTTGCATCAGCTGGGATGCTAAACTGTGGCCGCTCGATTTTGACGTCCGTGCTTGGGTCAATTTGCATCAACTCCTTGAGATTCAAGTAGTTGAGGTCGATGGCATTTTTTGATTGTACTATCGCCTGTTCGTCATTTGCTATTTGCGCCAATACATCGAGGCGGTCGTTGCTAGGTAAAGAGCCAGCAGCTATAAGCTTTTCCGTTTGGTTGAGTTGGTCTTGCGAAAGTTGGAATCGCCTGTTAGCATTTTCAAGCTGTTCCTCCGCCATCAAGATGCTTAGATAGGCATTGGCGATGCTCAGCGCAATATCGTTAAAGCTGGCTACCGCGTCTTGTTCGGCTGCTTGGACGTCAATTTTACCCTGTTTTATTGTGTTGTTAATTCGGCCACCAGCGTACAATGTAGCTCCAACGTTTAGTCCCATGCTGTTAAATGCAATCGTTTGGTTGTTGAAGCTGTTTGTGGTTGGGTCAATGGTTCGACCAAACTGCCAACCAGCGTTGGAGCTGGCACTGGCATTGGGTAAACGAGCGAGTTTGTTTTGTTTATCTGCTAGTTTGGCAAATGCGATGTTATAGCCGGATTGCTTTAGGGTCAGGCTATTGGTGCGGGCGTATTCGATGCAACGTTGGAGCGACCAAGAATCTTGGGCCTGAAGCGTGTTTGCAAAGAAGTTGTTTGCCAAAAAAAATATAGCGAGAAAACTTAGTTTACGGAAGGAGTTTTTTCCAAACCTCATAATTGTGTTGTGTTTTAGAACGAGCCACAATATTAGGTGACGCATGATGCGCTGGTTAAATAATTCTATCAACGGCAATCTATTTTGGATTAAAGCAAAAAAATAGCGTGGATTACTTGGTTTGTTGCTTGAGCCAAGCTAAAATCTCTGTATCTTTTTTTGTGCTGATATCAGTTGGAAGCTCAATATATTTTCGAGTTTTCATGTCAACAGCATGAGGAGTGCTTGTGTTGGCGCTCGTTTGTTCTTTTAGCAAGATGAACCGGTTGTTTTTGAATGATTTGTTGATGACTGGGTCGAATTTCAGAGGCTTGTTGAAAAGGATGTTCAGTGATAAGACCTCTTTATCATAGTCGAAATCCGGCGCAAATGCCTGGTATCCATCTTGT